>CAZBEY010000088.1:0-6749 GCA_964491015.1 uncultured bacterium
AGAGAAAAAATATGGTTAATGACATAAACAGTCTGACTGCATCACACTCAAAAACAACTATAATAACTACCAAAGGGATATGTACGCACAATTTCCCTGAAAAACATATTTTCCACTGTTCTTTTTGTAAAAAGGGACATGTTTTTATCGCTATTGGAAAAATCAACTTAACATAGCGGATAATTTATCTTCGTAAAAAGAAAATGATGATTTTTTATCTTCTTTGCCATCAATGTCGTAATTTGGGGATCAATTATCCTCAAATTTTCGTTACTGGTTTTAATTCAATTTTACTTAAATTTTAGGTTCTAAACTATGGCAAGTAACCATTTTCAAAAAGCGGCTATAAGTGATCTTCGTTAATAAGTCTAAAAGAAATCTAGTTATATTTTTCGTCGTTTCAGTGACCCAAATGATTTCTTCTGGGTTCTCGCAGGAACATGATCAAACAGTCTATTTGACTTTACAAGGCTCTATACACAGAGCTCTGCACGACAATAATCAAATTCAATTTAGTGATTACGGCCTCCAAAAAGCTCAATGGGATAATTACCAGGCATGGTCACAGCTTCTTCCCTCCGTTCAGTTCAGTACACGATATATCCACATTGATAACCAAACTCTAGCTGAACGTGATTTTAGAAGTTATTTACCGCCCGAAGTCAGTGATCAAATGCCTCAAACTGTTTTCCAAGAATCATATTATTCTGCCATTGACGTCTCAGTTCCTCTTTTTAATGGGGCGGTACTAAATGGCATTCGAATTGCTAAAGCAAATAAAAATACCGCAGATCAAATGAATGAATCGACCATAAATGCGACTTTATTTCAAGTGATAAGCAGTTATCTCAATGTGCTAAAAACCCAGGAATTATTAAGGCTTCAGGAAGATTTCACAAATCTCACAAAATTAAATTACGAGAAAGCACAACGACAGGAATCTGCCGGACGATTTTCAAAAAATGAAGTGCTATTTTGGGAAATTGATTACCAGAGACAGCAATCCGCTCTCACCAGCGCAGAATCAAGCTTACGCACAACAAAATCCGTTTTGACCAATTTACTTGATCTGGATATTGATACAAAAATAGAAGTTGAATATACAATTCCAAAAGAAATAATGGATGAGTCTCGCATAATTGAACTGATGTCAGACGACGAAATTCTAAGTATGATTAATCTAAATGAACGTGATCTAATATTGGCAAATGCTGCACTGGCTACAGGTCGATCACAGAAAGAGATAAGCAAATTACTTTATAAAAATACACAAGCTTCCTTTTTACCTTCGGTCAATTTTGGTTACACCTATGCCTGGCGAGAGAATAATACCTTAAAATTGGATGATTATTCGCCGGAAACCTATATGATTAATCTTTCAATACCATTGTTTACCAGCTTCCAGAATCTTTCAAAAACAAGATCGGCATACTTCGAATACCAACAAAATGTCGAGAAATATGAAGATCAATTAAACAATATCCAGTTTGTCTTATCAGAAACAGTAAATAAAATCATAAACCTTAAAACGCAGCGGAAATTATCACAGATGAATGTAATATATTCGGAAAATAATTACCGGGTAATCGAGCAGCAAAAAGAGAACGGTGTAATTTCAAATCTTGATTTTATTAATACCAAATTAGATCTGCAAAATTCTGAACTAGCAGATATTAATAACCAGTATGATTTTATAACAGCCATTGTTGAATTGTATTACTTGCTTGGTAAGTTCGATAAAATTGTAGATATCAATTGATGAAAGAATTCTAATGGAGTTTTAATGAAATATCGATTAATTAAAAAAACTATGTTATCCGCCCTCATACTTTTAGTGGTGTCGTGTGGCGGCTATAAAAAAAGCAATGAAGAAACAACAACTGAAACCGACACAAACCCCAATATTAAGGAAATTTTAACAGTACCGGTGGAAGCAGCCATAGTAAAGAAAAGTATTATTGAAGCTTCCATACCATTCACCGGAATCTTAAAACCCATCCGTTCAGTTGACATTGTTTCTGAAGTATCAGGTAAAGTGAAAAAAAAGAATAAAAATTTAGGTCAGTCAGTGTCAACAGAGGATGAACTAGCCATAATCGATGATGAAATACCATATTATCAATTTCGTCAAGCACTATCACAAAAATTATCTGCCGAGAATAATTTGAAAATTGCCAAACTAAATCTTGAAAGCGATGAATTGTTATTTACTAACGAAGATATTTCAAAAATAGCATATGAAAATTCTAATCTTGCTGTCAAGAATTCTGAAGCTAATCTTTTGGCAGCGGTTGCAAATCTGAGTCTTATGGAGCGGAATTATAATAACACGCGCATCAAATCACCCATTACCGGTATCATTTCCAGAGATTATATCGAATTAGGAACAATGGTTAATCCGGGCATGATTCTGTATCGAGTTATCGATTATAATACCTTAAAAATTGAGATTGGTATATCCCAGGATTTAATTAATAATGCAAAAGTGGGATCGAGAGCTAACATAACCATTTCAGCCCTGGACGATGAAATATTTGAAGGTAAAGTTAAATATGTATCTCCTCAGGCAGATGAGATCACGGGTACATACAAAATTGAAATTCAACTTTCAAATACTGACGACAGGAAAATTCGAGCCGGTATGACCGCCAAAGTGGATTTAATGATTACTGAATTGAAGAAACAATTGACCATATCCAGCGATGTAATCGTTTCAAAAAACGGTGATTTTTACGTCTATAAAATTGATGAAAACATTGCGAAACTAACAAAAATTGAAACGGGTCATACTTTTGGATCCAAAACGGTTGTGTATTCCGGTTTAGATGACGGTGAAATGATCGTTGTTACTGGTATGAAAAATCTCGGTGAAAACACGCATGTCTATTTAGAAAATGTGGAAAAGTAGCCGAAAATGATTAACTCAATAATTTTATTATTCTGACCAATGGTTCTTCGTAATAATATATTACCCCTTTGTATTTCCCCTGGCCGTCCGTCCCATTTTACTTTTTTCAAATGTGGCCATGCCTGCATTTCATTACGGCAGACAGGCAGGCGGGGGAATGGGGTCTTTTATAATGAATAAACACATTTTTAATATGTCTACCATATATAGTAATGATAAACCTGCGATAAAGAATTAAAATGAATATTGCAAAATTTTCAGTTAAGAATTCAGTTCTGGTAAACATGCTGATGATTGGATTGTTCGTTTTTGGAGGACTGTCCTTGATGCAGCTGCCACGGGAATTAAATCCAAATATTGATTTTAACTGGGTTTTCGTTACGGTTCCTTATCCAGGAGCGGCACCAACTGAAACAGAGAATTTAATTGTTGATCCCATTGAAGATGAAATCAAAGATATTGAAAAGATATCTGAGATACAATCTACCGGCGGTGAAGGCTTTGGATTTCTATTAGTAAAATTCGGAGATATATCCGCTAATGAATTCAGCAAAAAATTATCCGAAGTTAAATCTGAAATCGATAAAGTATCTTTACCGGAAGATGCAGAAGATCCATTTATTGATGATTTTAGCAGTAGTGATTTTCAACCGGTAATTACTGTGAATATGGCATTTTCAATCCCGGAAGAAAATGCATTTAAAATCGCCGACGAATTAAAAGACGAATTAACTGATCTACCCGGAATCGCCAAAGTTCAGGTTTCAGGTTTTGCCCAGAGAGAAATATGGATTGAGGTTGATCCATCAAAACTCAATACATACGGTATTTCATTTGATGAAATTGTCCTGGCGTTGAAAATCAGGAATTTGAATGTACCGGGTGGAAATATTTCCATCGGCAAAACAGAATACCTTATACGATCACTGGGGGAGTATCAATCGCTTGATGAAATCAAGAGTACGATTATACGGAAATCCACTAGTGGTGAATTTATCAAGATATCCCACATCGCCACTGTGGTTGATCGTCGGGAAGAATTGGAAATATTATCGCGTCTTAACGGTAAGCAATCCATCACGTTTTCTTTATCGAAAAAGAGCGATGCTAATTCACTTGAAACCATTGATAATATTAAACAGGTCATCGCCGACTTCAGTCAAAAAGCTCCGGACGGAGTGTCATTTGGCTATACAATGGACAATTCTATCTATATTAATCGTGTATTAAATGTGCTCAGAAACAACGCAGTGATCGGTATGATTATTATCATAATTGTCTTATATATTTTTCTTGGTAAAAGAAATGCATTATTGGCCTCTCTGGGTATTCCTATTTCATTTTTTATTACCTTTATCTTTATGAAAATAACGGGCTATTCTTTGAATGGCAGTACGTTATTCGCCTTGGTAATGGTCTTGGGTATTATTGTGGATGATGCGATTATTGTTATTGAAAATTGCCACCGATACCGATTAAAAGGATATAATTCTGTTGATTCCGCAATTATGGGTACGAAAGAAGTCGTCACCCCAATTTTATCATCGATTGGTACAAACATTGCCGCTTTTTTACCATTGATTTTGTTGACAGGCATCATGGGGAAATTCATGAGAATTATACCCTTGGTATTTTCGTTGGCGTTAATCGCATCGATGTTTGAAGCATTTTTTCTTTTACCTTCCCACTATGCTGATTGGACTCTGAAATCCAAGGAACATAAGAAAGGTGACCGCAAATTTTTTATTCGTTTCAGAAAGAAATACCAACGATTATTAGTTAAAGTTTTAAGACGTAGATATTTTGTAATTATCGGAATGGTCGTGGTTTTATTACTTTCGTTTACAGTCATACCACTGGTTGGTGTTGAACTGTTTGGGGAAGAAGATTTCGATCAGTTTACAGTGTTAATTAAACTCCCTGAGGGGACGAGTTTGGAAGAAACGGATCGGATTGTAAGAAAATTCGAAAAAGCAGCAGAAAATCTTCCACAAGAAGCAATAACGCATATTATCACTAACGTCGGTTTAATCCAAGCAAACGAAGAATGGTTGACTAAAAAGAATGTGGCTCAGATTATGTTCCAATTGGAACCAAATGAAACACGTGACGTCTCGACAAAAGCATTGATGCATATGATGGAAGAAAATGTAAAAACAATTAGCGGGCCAACTTCTGTTGAGTATGAGGAGATTACTGGAGGACCACCCGTCGGAAAAGATGTATCCATTAAAGTACAAGGTCGATACTTATCAAATATAAAAAATGCAGCATTGGCACTCCAAGATTCATTACAATTTTTTGAAGGCGTCAGTGGAATCAGTGATAATTACCCTGCCGGGAAAAATGAAATTAAGATTATCGCTGATGAAGAAAAAGCCGCTTTGTACGGGTTTAATATTCAAACGATTGCCATGTTTGTCCGATCAGCATTTGATGGTATTAAAGCAACTGAATTTCGAGATGCTGATGAAGAAGTAGATGTCATTGTCAGGTACAATGCCGCCAATCGAAAATCTCTCAATGATGTACTGAATTTACGAGTGACTAATAATATGGGGCAGACTGTTGCACTTCGTGATATTGTGAAATTTGAAATTAATCCGGGACCAACCGAAATAAATAGATTTGATCAAAAAAGAACAATAATGGTCACTGCCAATGTAGACAAATCCATAATTACAATTGATAAAGTGAGCGGTCAATTGAGTAATATTTTCCCCAAAATTGAAAGAGCTTTTCCCGGTGTGTCAATTAAAACCGGAGGTCAATTTGAAGAATTCGCAAATACGTTTGCAAATATTGGCCAGTTATTTGTTCTTGGCCTAATAATCATATTTTTAATTTTAGGGACACAGTTTAATTCCTACTCACAACCATTGATCATATTAACTACGATACCTTTTTCCCTCATTGGAGCTATGCTGGGTTTATTGATATCAGGCAATCCATTCAGCATTGTTTCCATGTTTGGTTTTGTTGCTCTGGCGGGGATTGTGGTCAACGACGCAATTGTCATGATAGATTTTATTAATAATCGCCGTTCTAATAAGAATATTAGTTCCAACCAGTATTGGAAAAGTATTATTGACTCCGGTCAAATACGATTAAGACCGATTCTTCTTACTTCTCTGACAACCATATCAGGATTATTACCAATGGCGTTTGGGCTTGGTGGTCAATCTGGGATGTGGGCTCCGCTGGCGAATGTTATTTTATTTGGATTATTGGTTTCTACAGTACTCACACTCTTTGTTATTCCGTGTTTTGTGGCAATATTAGACGATATTAAAAAGAGTCGAAAGAAAGCGACAGTAATCGCCTAATAATTAGAGCTTCCTCAAAAACTAATAACTTTCAATATTGTTGAAAATACGATTGGTTTCAATCTTGTTTTACAATGCATGGAATTTTTTAATTATTTGAATTCTTACTAATAATTTTAATAATAATACAGCTAAAGATTATGGGGAAATCCTTAAAGGCCTTAGTGTTTTCATCATTAATGTTCTCCGTCCTCTATCCATCTGATTTGATTGGTACCGTTACATTTAAAGGAAAACCTCCCAAACGAAAATCTATTCGAATGAATTCAGATCCGGTATGTGGGTCATTACACCAAGGATTATTATATAACCAGAGTTTTATCATAGATGAAAATGGGAATTTTGCTAATGTTATCGTTTATATTAAAAACGTCAGCAGTGATCAAGCACCACCATCTGATCCGGTTGTTTTGGATCAAAATGGATGTGTTTATGCACCACACGTTTTGGGTGTTCAAGTTGGGCAAAATGTAAAAATCCTGAACAGCGATCAAACTTTGCACAATGTTCATGGA
>CAZBEY010000089.1:0-3358 GCA_964491015.1 uncultured bacterium
TAATACCGACCATTCTAAGTGGATTTGCGGGGATGATTATATTGCATCCATTAACTATGGTTATTTATTGGCTGGAATTTCATCCTGAAAACGCAGATCCAGTTGTATTGTTTGAACTTGTAATTCAGCGGTTATTCAAATCTTTCATGATTGAAATGATACCAATGTCATTATTATTTTTTGTTACGGGTGGAGCCCTGGGGTATATGATTATCTTGGTCAATTCCTCAATTTCCCATAAAAATAAGAAAATCAAGTATTTAACAGAGATTATTGGAAAAGATCTAACCAGTATTATCAGCGAAGGGGAGGGGGAAATTCAGGAATTTAAATCTTCTATTAGGTGGAATACACAGAGTGAAAAAGTAGATAAAGAGATTGAGTTAGCTACCTTAAAAACGATTGCCGGCTTCATGAATAATAAAGGTGGGACCTTATTGATTGGCGTAAATGATAACGGCGAGGAATCGGGTTTATCAAATGATTATCAGACACTTAAAAGGAAAAATCGTGATGGATTTGAGCAACATTTAATGACTTTAATTTCGTCAAAAATTGGAGCTGACCTGTGCCCACTCGTACATATATTATTTCATAAATATCATGGTAAGGATGTCTGTCGTGTTATTACTGAGAATTCATCCCGACCAGTGTATGTAAAGGTAGATGGATCTGAAAAATATTATTTAAGAGCCGGAAACACAACCAGAAATCTATCCGTACACGAAGCCGTTGAACATATTTCTCAACATTGGTCTAAAAACAGTAGCACTTAAAACATACTAGTGTAAATTTGATATAGATTATGCATTTGATTCCTCCTTTAAATCCTGCCTTTCCCCTGATAGATGTACTTTCTTTACAATATCATTCATCATACCTGTTCAATAATCCAATGATATCAACAATATTAGGGAAGCGTAAGTAGAAAAATACACACGTTGAAGAAATGATAAATTTACCTGATTATATACCCAATATTCATCCCCTCCTGGTACATTTCCCCATTGTCATATTTTTCGTGACTGTTCTATTACATGTGTGGAAAATTATATTCGCTCAGAAAGATAACCATAATAGGTTGGTAGTAAGCGGCTACGTCTTGACCAGCATTGCCTTGGTGTTTACCTATTTATCGGGTAGAAATGCTGTTGACCATGTTCCCATACCTGATGATGCTCTGTCAGCAGTATCTGACCATGCTGATAAAGCGCTTTTTCTGATGGTGTATGGGCTCATTCTTGCCGGAGTTGCCGGATTCCTCTATTATCAAAAATGGAACCGAAAAAAAATCGTAGACAGATTACTGGCTATACTCGGAATCGGTGGACTTATCCTGCTAGTCCTAACGGCCGATGCCGGCGGCAGATTGGTTTTTGGTTATGGGGTTGGCGTAAATGCAGTTTATGTTACCCACAAAAGTGAAACCAAGGGTGAATCCGACTCCAAACGACACGAACTTAAATTGGAAAATGATGGCTCATGGGATTGGAAATCAGGAGGAATGGGCTCCGAGAGCATTTTGGATATTTCGAAATGGTTAATAGGAAATCAAAAAAGTGTTTCTTTCCAACTGGATTCAAATGGGAAAACAAAAATGATGATTGGTTCAACACCGAAGGAATTGTTATTTACGTTCGGACCGCCGCTTGACCATGTAAAAGCGAACATCAATATTGATTTGTCAGAATTTGATGGTGAATTCAGATTGATTCATCATTTAAAATCTAAGGATACCTACGATTATTTATCGGTGGCAGGGGAAACAATTTCTATGGGCAGAAACGTCGATAGTAAACTTAATACGTTTGAATCAGGGAAAATCCAATCAAAAATTTCGTCACTTTCTGTGGTTGGAGACGGGAGGCACTATCGAGGGTACGTGAATGAAAAAGTGGTGGTGCATGCCCATCAAGCACCCCTTAACTCAGGTAAAACCGGGATTTATATTAATGGAAACGGAACAATCATCATTAATGCTATTAGTGCAAAAAATTTGAAAAAGGGGTAGAGTATGGCCCAGAATATTTACGTAAAAAATATGGTCTGCGATCGATGCATTCGAGTGGTAAAAGAAGAATTTGAGAAAATCGGATTAGAAGTGGAAGATATTAAACTAGGCAATGTTACTATTGGTAATCCGGAAGCAATAAAAGATATCAGTGTCATTGAAAAAATGTTAATTGAAAATGGATTTGAAATGATGGTGGATTCCAAAGCCCAAACGATTGAAAAGATCAAGACAGAAATAATCAAGCTGATACAGAGCGATGAACTGGAAAAATTAAATATCAATATTTCAGATTATATTTCTGAAAAAGTTGGGAGAGATTATCCTTATTTGAGTCATTTATTTTCCTCTGTGGAGAGTATCACCATCGAAAAATATTTTATTCTGCAGCGTATCGAAAAAGTGAAGGAGCTATTGGTTTACAACGAACTTTCATTGACAGAAATAGCATACAGATTAGGCTATGGCAATGTTCAATATCTTTCCAACCAATTCAAAAAAATAACCGGATTAACCCCCAGCCATTTTAAAGATTTAAAAAAGAAACATCGAAAAACACTTGATCATGTTGTTCAGCCAGAGCGTTAGAAACAATCGTTATTCTTCTCATTAAAATTATTTGATATTGAATGAATATTTTAAAATTAGAAAATTATAAAATCTTCTCAGAACCCATATTCAAAAAGAATCCCCTTACTTTTTTAGTTATGGGCTATTGCTCGGCATTGGCAGTGACAGTCAAAATGGAGACGGCTATTGTTATGACACTAACCGTCGCGTTTGTTTTATCAATATCCAGTACAATTATTTCCTCAATACGCAAATTAATTCCACAAAAAGTACGCATTATCATCCAACTGTCGATTATTTCTTCACTTGTGATAATTGCAGATCAGATATTGAAGGCATATGTATATGATATCAGCAAACAATTATCGGTTTTTGTTGCTTTAATTATTACCAATTGTATTGTGATGGGTCGGACAGAAGGTTATGCCATGAATAATCCTCCACCAAAAGCATTTTTGGACGGATTAGGAAACGCTTTGGGATACGGAGTGGCGTTGGTAGCTGTTGCATTTTTCAGAGAATTCCTTGGGAGTGGTTCAGTATACGGTATTCAACTGATTCCCCAGTGGTTTTATGATGCGGGATACAAGGATGCAGGACTTATGATCCTTTCACCGGGAGCATTTGTTATCATCGGCCTGTTGGTCTGGTTACAAAATTCAATTATGATTCATCGAGGTTCCGGTAATAGGTGATTCCATAGTCAAAAAAAATTTAACCACAAGACGAAGAGATTAGAATGCTCGAGCATTATTTAAGTTTAGTGATTAAAGCCAT
>CAZBEY010000089.1:3458-6741 GCA_964491015.1 uncultured bacterium
GCCATAACAGCCATGGCTGCGATGCGGTATCGATTACGATATTCAAATATTCCTGAATCATTAAGAGGGCTGGGCGCCACCATGATTTTAACCGGATTGCTCGCAATGTCATTTATGGCATTTTCTGGTATTGATTTATAACGGAAACTTTTGCGATAAATGTTATACATCTATTTAAATATTACATAACAAGGTTTAGATTTAGATATACGAAATTACTATCAGAATAAATTCAATTTGTTTTTGGACAGAAGTATTATGAAGCATAATAAATATTTTCCACGGAATACCCATCAATAATTTTAGCAGGGATATAATCATTCAAAAGGAATAAAATCATGAAAACAATTTGGTTGGTCTTCGGAGCAATTTTTATTGCTGAACTTGGAGATAAAACGCAGTTAGCTGTTTTAGCATTAAAATCAAAAGGATTGTCCGGAACAGGAATCTTCATCGGATCTATGCTCGCCTTTGCTGTCCTCACTGGACTAGCTATATTTTTGGGAGAATGGCTGAATAGTAAAATTCCTACAGATGTGATTAGTAAAATTGCTGCTGTTGGATTTGTAATTATCGGTGTATTAATGTGGTTTGAAAAAATTTAGTACGTTTATTTAATAATTGAGTGAAATAAGGAAAAATTTATGGATATGAAAGATCCCGTATGCGGAATGGAAGTGAATAAAGAAAATTCCACGATAACCAAAGAGTGGCAGGGAGAACAATATGCATTTTGTTCTCAAAAATGTCATGATTCTTTTTCAGCTGATCCTGAAAAATACATTGAACTGAGTGAGCACCATGGACATCATCATGAGCATAGTCATGGCTCTCATGGCAGCAGTACACAGGTTAAAGACCCTGTATGTGGTATGATGGTAGATGAAAATTCTGATAGTATTGTGACTGAAAGGGAAGGAAAACAATACTATTTTTGTTCAAAACACTGCAAAACATCATTTGAAAATGATCCAAAAAAATATGTTCAACAGCATACGCATAAGAGTTGTTGTTCCCATTCCAATGAACCCTCTGATGGTTCAAAAGACAAAACACCGAAGCATACATCGCCTGTAGAAATTTATACATGCCCAATGCACCCGGATGTCCGCCAGGAAGGACCGGGATCGTGCCCACATTGCGGGATGGCTCTGGAACCCGTCGCTCCGGCCATACCAAATGTGAAGACAGAATATGTTTGTCCAATGCATCCGGAAGTGGTTAAAGATGAACCGGGGGATTGTCCAATTTGCGGAATGGCTTTAGAACCCAAGACCGTATCGGAGGAGACAGAGTCTAATCCTGAATTGAAGGATATGATGCGACGGTTTATCATGAGTACAATTTTATCGGTCCCACTGGTTTTATTTACCATGTCAGCCATGTTAACTGATGGTCCTATTATCTCAGGCGGTTGGCAGCCATGGATTGAGCTACTTCTGGCAACGCCGGTTGTATTGTGGGGCGGGGCTCCGTTTTTTGTTCGGGGATGGAATTCAATCATTAATCGAAATTTAAATATGTTTACCCTGATTGCCATTGGGACCGGAGTAGCATACGTATATAGTCTTGTTGCCACATTTTTCCCGGGTATTTTTCCGGCCGCGTTTCGAAGTTATGGAGGTGGAGTTGATGTATATTTTGAAGCCGCCGCTGTGATTGTTACATTGGTTTTACTTGGACAAGTACTTGAATTGCGTGCCCGGGATAAAACAAGCAGCGCTATTAAAGCATTATTGGGACTTGCACCCAAAACGGCCAGAATCGTCAGAAATGACGGGTTGGAAGAAGACATTCCATTGGAAGATGTCGTGGAAGGAGATTTCCTGCGGGTTCGACCCGGTGAAAAAGTCCCCGTAGATGGTGAAATGACAGAAGGGACCAGTACTGTGGATGAATCAATGGTTACCGGCGAGCCTATACCCGTTAGGAAGGATATTGGAGACAAAGTCACCGGGGCTACCGTAAATGGAACAGGGACTTTTTTAATGAGAGCAGAGAAAGTGGGGAGTGACACTCTTTTGGCACAAATTGTACAGATGGTGAGTGAGGCGCAGCGCAGTCGTGCCCCCATCCAGGGATTGGCCGATAAAGTTGCTGCTTATTTTGTTCCTGCCGTCGTCGGAATAAGTATACTCACATTTATTATCTGGGCGGTGGTTGGACCTGAGCCGAGAATGGCTTATGCATTGGTGAATGCTGTAGCCGTTTTGATTATTGCCTGTCCCTGTGCTTTAGGATTGGCTACTCCCATGTCCATCATGGTGGGAACCGGCCGAGGCGCCATGGCTGGCGTATTGATTAAAAATGCCGAAGCACTGGAAATGATGGAAAAGATAGATACACTTGTCGTGGACAAAACAGGGACTCTCACAGAAGGGAAACCCAAACTGGTAACTGTTCAGAAAACCGGGCGATTGACGGAGGATGAATTGTTGCAATTCACAGCCAGTATTGAGCAGGCGAGTGAACATCCTCTGGGCGCAGCGATCGTTGAGAAGGCTCTTGAAAAAGGATTGAATCTCACAAAGGTAGTTGAATTTGAATCCGTAACGGGAAAAGGAATAACAGGTACGATTGACGGACATGTTATTTCAGTGGGTAATCGACCTTTAATGGAAGACCTCGGCCTTGATCTGGGTGATTTGGCCAATAGGGCTGAATCACTTCGCGCCGGTGGTGAAACGGTCATTTTCATTCGTAAAGATAAGGAAATAGCCGGATTAATGGGCATTGCGGATCCCATTAAAGCCTCAACTACAGAAGCCATTAAATCATTGCACAAGGAAAACATTCGGGTAATAATGTTAACTGGTGATAATCAGACAACTGCGAATGCAGTGGCTGATAAACTGAATATTGATGATGTATTTGCGGATGTGCTACCGGATAGGAAAAATGAAATTGTAAAAGATCTGCAGGAAAAAGGTCTAATGGTTGCCATGGCAGGTGACGGGATCAATGATGCACCTGCATTGGCTCAGGCCCATGTGGGTATCGCCATGGGATCCGGAACGGATGTGGCCATGGAAAGCGCCGGAATTACACTGGTTAAGGGCGATCTTCGCGGGATAGTTAGAGCCGTCCATTTAAGCCGGGGTACCATGAGAAATATTCGACAAAATCTCTTTTGGGCTTTTGGTTATAATGCGCTTGGGGTACCTCTGGCTGCGGGTGTTCTTTATCCTGTTTTCGGAATATTGTTGAGCCCGATTATCGCTGCCGCTGCCATGAGTTTCAGTTCAGTATCCGTTATTAGTAACGCTTTACGGTTGCGAAAACT
>CAZBEY010000090.1:0-6510 GCA_964491015.1 uncultured bacterium
GATAATCTTGAATAGAAAATTGACAGATTTCCCTTCAACGGTTTAAATTCGCTCCCCGAAAATCATGGAATTACATAAATTTAATCCGGGGAAGCGGACGATCGGTGCGGTGATGGGAATATTATTTTTCAGCGTATTGGCTTTTTCTTTTCTCATCATAAATTGGCCTCAAGGAAGCCCGTATCGTTCTGCTACGGTTCAAATTCCAAAAGGATCCACTGTATCTGACGTGAGTCGGATTCTACTGGAAAAACAGATTATTACCAATGAGAGAGTTTTCAGGATCGCAGTTCGAGCTCTGGGATTTGATAAACGATTGCCTGCCGGTTCCTATTCGATAAACGGCGCACAATCTAATTATGAAATAATTCATCAACTGGTTTATGGTGCACCAAATTTGAAAAGGTTGACTGTGCTGGAAGGATGGAAAATGCAGGATATCGCTGCTGAAATTGAAACGGTTCTTGGTACTGATGCAGATGCTTTTTTGGATTTATGTACAAAAAAAAGCTTATTGAAAAAGTGGAATATTGCTCACGATTCTTTTGAAGGATTCCTGTTTCCCGATACTTATTATTTCCGGAGAAATGAAGACCCAAAAAATATTTTGGAAAAAATGGTCCAGGAATATCAAAATTTTATGTCAGAAGAGCGACGAAATCGCGCCCGCGAACTGGGATTAAAAGAGTTGGAAATCATTACATTGGCTTCCATTATTGAAGGAGAAGCACTTTATGACGTTGAAAGACCCATCATTTCCGGCGTGTATCATAACCGTTTACAGAAAAGGATGAAACTTCAGGCAGACCCGACGATTCAGTACATCATAAAGGATGGCCCCAGACGATTACTCAACAAAGATTTGAAAATTAAATCTCCGTACAATACTTACCTAAATAAAGGATTGCCCCCGGGCCCAATCAATAACCCCGGTAAGGAATCGATTATTGCAGCATTATTTCCAAACGAAAATGAGTATTTATACTTTGTTGCCCGGGGAGACGGCTTTCATAAGTTCAGCAAAACTGAAAAAGAACATTTGATCGCAAAGAAAAAATTTCAAAAAATTCGTCGTCAGGTTAGGCGGAGAACAAAAACAAATAAAGCGAATTCCTAATTTTATGAAAAAGCAATCATTAAACGATATCCAGAAACAGGCCGTAGAAGCAGTAGAAAATCCAGTCTTGATTTTTGCCGGCGCCGGCAGTGGTAAAACGCGCGTTTTAACACATAAAATTGCTTACTTAATTGAAAATGATTTATTCAAACCTGAAGATATACTTGCTGTAACCTTTACAAATAAAGCAGCTGAAGAAATGACCAAAAGGGTTTGTAAACTATTGAAAAATAAAAATACAACCTTGGCGGTTGGAACATTTCATTCCATTTGTGCTCGATTACTTCGTAAGGAAATTCAGCGATTAGGTTTTTCACAAGATTTCGCTATCTATGATAAACAGGATCAAGTGGCTCTGATCAAACTGGTCATGGATAATATGAATGTATCCCGGACAATTGTTGATCCGAAAACGGTAAGCAATAATATCAGTTTTTACAAAAATAAATTGACAAATCCTTATGAAGCTGCCAGGGGTACAAGGACAGTTTTAGAAAGAACCGTGGTTGATATTTATAGAAATTATCAAAAAGAACTAAAGAAGAATAACGCTCTTGACTTCGATGATTTATTGCTGACCCCACTAGAACTATTTGATAAGTTTCCTGATGTATTGTTAAAATATCAGCAAAAGTGGAAATATGTTTTAGTCGATGAATATCAGGACACAAATCGTCCACAGTTTTTATTTATACAAGCCATTGCGTCTGAACATAAACACATTTCTGTTGTGGGTGATGATGATCAATCCATTTATGGCTGGAGAGGTGCGGATATTCGTAATATTTTGGATTTTGAAAAAACATTTCCCGGTTGTCAGGTTTTTCGTTTGGAACAAAATTATAGATCCACTCAACAGATTCTGGATGCAGCCAATGCAGTAGTGAAAAATAATACAGAGAGAGCGCTAAAAGAGCTCAAAGCCATGAATGGGGCCGGAGATAAACTGGGACTGTTAGAAACCAATGATGAAATGGAAGAAGCCGATGCGCTAATTAATGTATTGGAAAAAGAAATAAAAATGGGTAAAAGAACATTTAGTCATTTTGCTGTTCTCTACCGAACCAATGCACAGTCCAGAGCACTGGAAGATAGTCTTCGCAGAAATGGTATCCCATATAAAATCATTGGCGGCATCCGGTTTTATGAACGGAAGGAAGTAAAAGATTTACTGGCTTACCTGCAGCTAATTGTCAATAAAAAAGATACGATTGCACTTCGTCGGGTGATCAATTTTCCCCCTCGGGGTATCGGCCTAAAAACGGTTGATAAATGTGTAAAACTGGCAGAAAAAGAAAAAGTCGAGTTATTTGATGTCCTGGAGGACCCGTCAAAAATGGATATCCGCGGGAAACAGGCAAACGAATTAAAAAAATTCTATGACATCGTCAGTAAATACCGGGATTTATTGGATAAACTGAATGCCGGTGAATTAGTCCGTACACTGGTTGAAGAAACCGGTATATTAAAATATTATAAAAAACAGGATAATCAGGAAGATCTTGAACGGTCGAATAATATTAGTGAAATCTTAAATAGCGTTGACGAATTTATGGCTCGGAATCCCGAAGCAATGTTAACGGATTTTCTTGAAGAAGTTTCATTACTAACCGGTATCGATCGTTGGAATGATCAAGCAAACAGAGTCACCCTCATGACGATCCACTCTTCAAAAGGATTAGAATTTCCGGTTGTTTTTATTACCGGGCTAGAGGACGGATTATTTCCATTGTACCTTACGCTGCAGGATAAAAGGGAATTGGAAGAAGAACGCCGACTATTCTATGTAGGATTGACCCGTGCAAAAAAGAAAGTATTTATGTTTTATGCAAACAATCGTCGTCGAGCCGGCTCCGAGCAGTATTATGGCATGGTTTCCCGATTTGTGCGAGAAATCCCTGAAAGTCATTTAAAGAAAATAAAATTCTCATCGGCAATGACGCGAAAAGTGATCGGTTCATCTCGAGGGAAAACACACACCGAAGTAAAACGAATCGTAACTGTTTTTGATGATTTCCGGGTTGGCGATATTGTTGAACACGCTATCTTTGGCGTAGGTAAAATCATGGCCTTGAGCGGATCAGGTGAAAATCAGCGCGTCGGCGTGATTTTTAAAGATGGTCTAAAGAAAAAATTAATTGTAAAATTCGCCAAGTTGAAAAAGGTAAAATAAGTCCTTAAGGTATCGCCTGATTTATTCAACCGATGATCCTTTTCATCCAATAATTTTCATACCTCCTTTTCGTCCCGATATTATTCTTTTTATAAAAGAATAATATCCTTATATTCATTGAGACTCATTCTCATTAAGGAAACATTTTGTCAGAAAACTTGGATAAATTAAAATCAGCCCTCGCTCAGGAAGGATTGCGTTTTACCCAACAGCGCGAAGCAGTTTGGAATGAAATTTTATCCAATGATGATCACCGTGATGCAGAGGATATTTATATTGCTCTTCGGAAAAATGGTTTATCCGTTTCCAGGGCAACTGTTTACCGCACTATTGATGTATTGGTAAAAAATAACATGGTTCGAAAACTGGATGTTGGATTTGGCTCCAGTAAATTTGAGCATAAAATGGATCCGGTGCATCATGATCATATAATTTGCGTTCAGTGTGGAAAAATTGAAGAGTTCGTGGATGATGAAATTGAAATGATTCAGGACAAGATAGCAGCAGCCCATGGCTTTGAGCTCGTGAAACATACCCACCAATTATTCGGAAAATGCAGAGACTGTCAATGACACTTTTTGATTTAGAAGACGGAAAAATCGCTACAGTTCAATCTTTTTTGGGGGAAACAGAATTACAGTCGCGCCTTGTTGAAATGGGAATTATACCTGGCGTACAAATTCGCAGAATAAAGACAGCACCTCTTCATGGACCCATCGAAATAAAAGTTCGTAATTACCATGTATCATTACGTCAGGAAGATGCTCGATTTATTTTGGTGACAATATGAATAAAAACGAGGGTAATCCATGGGTTGCGTTAATTGGAAACCCGAACTGTGGTAAAACAGCCATTTTCAATTTGCTGACAGGTCTGAATCAGAAAGTATCTAATTATCCTGGAATAACAGTCGAAAAGAAAATTGGGAAAGCTCGATTCATCAACGGAGATGTGTTTAATCTTCTGGATCTTCCCGGAACTTACAGCTTAACGCCGGAATCACTGGATGAACGAATCGTCACCGAACAAGTTCTCCAATGGATTCATGGAGATAATCCGCCCAGTGTTATTGTTTCAGTCGTGGATGCAACTAATATGAGCAGGAATCTGTATTTAACGACTCAACTCACAGATTTAGGTATTCCTGTCATCGTTGCTCTGAATATGATGGATCTTGTAAATGATAAGGAGCCGGTTGACACAAATAAATTGGCCCAGAAACTGGGTGTTGAGGCGATTGTTCCCATGTCCGCAATCGAACAGTGGGGCCTGGATGAACTGTTGGAATCTATCTATCAATCAGTAAAGTCTGATCACTACGCCCACACCGAATTTCCTATCACCATTGATCATGATCGTTTAAAAATTCTTCAACCATTGAAAGATTTATTGCGCGAGAATTTCTCTTATAATGATCGTTTTGCGACTGCCCAATCATTGCGCGTGCTAACGCGTCATTCCACAATCGATATTTATGCATTATTGGTTGGAACCGGAATTTCCATCAATAAATCATTTATAAATGATCTGAAGTACACTAGAGAAAAAACTATAGAAAATTTTGAACGTATAGGAGTAAAACACCGTATTCTGGAAGCAACGCTGCGTTATAAATGGCTGGACAAGGTACTCGCAGACGCAAAAATCATTGTTAATACAAATCTTTCTGAAAAAACTCACAGTGAAAGAATTGACAAATTATTAACCCATTCTTTATTTGGTCCTGCCATTTTTATCATGGTATTGTATTTTATTTTTCAATCCATTTTCACATGGGCATCGGCTCCTATGGACTGGATTAATTCCGGTGTTGGATGGACAGGTTCCCAAATATTAAACCTGATGCCTCCGGGGATCCTGAGGAATTTAATTGTTGAAGGTATTATTGCCGGTGTGGGTGCCATCCTTGTTTTTCTTCCCCAAATTCTCATATTGATATTTTTTATGACTGTATTAGAAGATTCAGGATATATGACAAGAGTGGCATTTATGATGGATCGTTTTATGACAAGATTAGGGTTGCATGGTCGATCTGTCCTTCCCCTCATGAGCGGATATGCCTGCGCAATTCCTGGCATTATTTCCACAAGAACTATAGACAGTTGGAAAGAGCGAATGATTACGATCCTGATTTTACCCCTAATGAGTTGCAGCGCTCGTTTACCTGTTTACACCCTCATGATAGGCGCTTTTATTCCTTCCACCACCCTTTTCGGCTTTTTAAATATGCAGGGATTGACCCTGGTTGTTATGTATTTTTTAGGCACAGCTACAGCATTCATTTTAGCAAAAATATTTAGCATTTTTATCAAAGCAAAAGGTAAATCCTCTTTCGTGATGGAACTCCCCCCCTATCGAATGCCTTTGTGGAGATCCGTTTTCAGGAATGTGTTTAACCGCGGGAAGATATTTATTGTTAACGCCGGAAAAATTATTATGGCTATTTCCATTATTTTATGGTTCCTCGCATCCTTTCCTTCTGCAGATGAAACTTCAACTGACACCCATTCAATTCAACACAGTTATGTCGGAAAAATCGGGCATGTTATTGAGCCGATAATAGAACCGCTAGGATTTGACTGGAAAATAGGTATTGGTCTAATTACCTCTTTTGCAGCAAGAGAAGTGTTGGTCAGTACCATGGCAACTATTTATAATGTGGAATCCGATGGCGATGGAGTAGTTGTTTTAAAAGATGCCATGCAGAACGACAGGGATCCAAAAACGGGAAAACCGCTTTATTCACCTCTGATGGCTCTGTCTCTCATGGTCTTTTTTGTTTTTGCAGCGCAATGTATGGCTACATTTGCTATTGTTCGAAACGAAACTAATTCGTGGAAATGGCCAATTTTTATGATTGTATACATGAATACATTGGCGTATAGTGCATCATTATTGGTCTACCAGGGTGGTAAGATCCTGGGGTTTGGTTGATGATAGCTGGTGAGTAGTGAGGGGTAACGGGTGAATGTGAGAGGTAGTTGGTGAGTAGAATTGATATTCAGACAATTATAGCAATAGTAATATTGGCTGTAGCGCTAATTTATTCCTTCATTCGCTTTCGGAAAAACTGGAAGCGAGGTGATACTGACCCTAAATGTGAAAATTGCGATGTACCGGAAATGATAAAAAAAAGAAATTTGAAAATTGATCCTTAACCCACACCAAAGTGGGTAGTGTTCTCCATTTTCCCTGCCTAACTGGCCAGGCATATTACATC
>CAZBEY010000091.1:0-6478 GCA_964491015.1 uncultured bacterium
GGTTGATCAACCGAAATTGTTAGCTGAATTACCCCTCACTGTTCCTTATCATTTTACCATATCTGACAAAAACATCAGTGCAATGATTGGGACAAAAAGTATATCCGGCAACCATAAACAAAAACCGTTTTTAATTTTATTAAATAAAAGCAAAGCAATAATTCATCGACCCCTCGAATTAAACCAACTTCCCCAAAAAACAATCTGGGTCAGGGATAAACTTTTTCTCATTTACAGAGATCATTTAATAGTATATGACTCAAATGCTCAATTAATTCCACAAAAAGTAAAATTCAGTTCACAAATTTTCCCTTTCGAAGTATTCTCAAGTGAAACATCCGTTTTTATCGTTTCTGGGAATGGAATTGAAGCAGATCAAAAGGGAAACGTTTATTCCTTAATTGATTTGGTAGAGTACAATATTGAGACCCATTTTGTTTCTGTCCATACACTTCAGGATGGTCCCATCCGCAAAGTTGAATATTTTCCTTCAGAAGCGACCAATGCTTTTTATTTAAGATTAGACAATAAATTGGTTCAATATCGTATTTCTAATTAACGAATGTTTATAAAATTATCAATAGCAGGATTGTTTTTATTTTCTTTTGTCCATAATCAAGCATATAATTGGCCATGTCAGCCATTTGATCAACAGCACTGGATTAACGGTACATTTTGTGAATGCCGGTCTGGATCTTCTGGCGATATTGATCATTTCCATGACGGGATTGATATTCATCTTCCCCAGGGAACAGCGGTTTACTCCGTAATCGATGAAGTAATAACCAGCATCGGCACTCCAGGTCAATATGGAATCAATTCGTGGGTTAGAGCCGGCCGATATGCTTATGTGCATGTGGTCCCCAACTCTGCCCTGACCGTGGGTGATTCTGTTAAAGCTTTGATCACAATATTGGGTTGGACGAATTCATGGAATCATATTCATTTTAAGGACGGTTACCCGGGTTATGAGAGAAATGCCATTCGAACAGATGGTGGAATATCTCCGCTCGTCGATACCCATAATCCCAAATCCAACTGGGTAAAATTTTATCCCAATAATTCAACGGTACAATTTTCCAACAATCGCGTTTTCGGATTGGTAGATATTGTGTGCAATGCCACCGATCATACGGACGCCGGCCCTATCGGAGATAATAATGGTATCTACAAAATCGGCTATGAAATATTAAATCAATCCGGTGAAAATTTATTCGGTCCCCGCTTCCCTTTTGAATTTGATTTCATTCCGGAAACCGATAATTATATTAACAATGTTTACTTTTTAGGATCGAATACCGGTACCTATAACTATATTATTACTAACAATATTCGAAGTGATTTTTCTTTGGATGTCAGGGATTGGGATGTCGGATTTTATACTGCAAGAATAATTGTTTTCGATCAATATTTCAATAGTGATACCACGGATGTTGAATTTGAGGTGACCGAGTCGGATAATATTCCTCCAACACCACCTCATCTATCGTTTATTCTCCCGGAAAATGATGGTTTCTTTTTGAAATGGAATGAAAACCGGGAAGAAGATTTAGCAGGATATCGTTTGTATTTCAGCTTCGATTTGGATCACTGGTCTTCTAATCATAACGAATCCGTTTTGACATCAAATGTCAATGAATACCACGCACCTGTCTTTTCCAATAGCACAGGATTTTTTAAAATGACCGCAATGGATAATGCGCCATTCCCCAATGAAAGTGATTTTTCAGATATTTATGCATTTAGGAAAAGTCAATCAAACCAAGGATTATTATTAATCGATGCATACAACGATAGCGTACCTCAAAGTACACCATTTATCTCCAATGCCTCCATCATTGCGGCAAACTTTGATATTGGTATCAATACCATTCACCATTCAGCCATACCATCAGATTCATCGGCGCCTATTCCGGGGGAATTTATTCCTGTTGTTTTAACTGGAAATCAGCTGCCGGAATGGTCTAATGACTTTATGGATTATCTTTTGGATATTAGTTTTTGCATTATTGGTTCTCAGGCTTTGGCTGCATTTAACACCACAAATATTGGGGGTAGATATCTGGATTCTCTCGGTGTTTCTTTCGGTGGTAATATTTCTATCCCCGGTGAGTTGATAGGAATCAACAATCCTTTTTTGGGTTTCAATTCCGGCGAAATAATCAATGAATCCATTTTTGATAGTCTAAATTACATCAACATATCCTCCGGAGATGGCAGCGTTTACCCCGTATTAATGGACACCTCAGGGAACATTTTAGCCATCGCTTCTGCAGACTTTCCATTTATCATTTCAACCATTCCATTGGAATTGTTTCAGGAAGAAATAAGGAGAAATTATTTCTTTCGGATAACCAGCTATCTCACAGGAGTAACCGCAAGTGTTGAAGAAACAAATGAAATCGTACCGACAGCATTCTCACTCAATTTTTATCCGAACCCATTTAATTCTAACGGTATCATTAATATTAACGGTTCTTATGGAATGTATTTAATACGTATGTTCAATATTGTTGGACAATTAGTCTGGGAAGAAAATCTGAAAATTGAAATGGGATTAAATAAAAGGGTTCGCATTCCTGCCGAAACGATCAACCGTATGTCTTCAGGTGTATATTTTATCCATGTTTCTTCTCCTTTAAGTAAAATAATAACCCAAAAGATTCTATATTTAAAATGAGCAAACTACTTATGATTAAAATTTCACCAAATTTGCGAAAGTTTGTCCCGATGAATCGGGACGTAAAGTTAATGTTAAAAAGAACCCTCTTTATAAGACCGAAGATTCAAATAAACTGCATCTATATTTTTCTAATTCTCATTCTCGCGTCATGCGTAAATACACCTCAATTGTACAGAGAATCAGGCAATTATAGCGTTCGGTCTGCAATTCGTCACGCTATTGATCGATCAGGATTATCCACAAACTTAGGTGTCAAAATTGTTTCCCTGGAAACCCAAAAAATATTGTACGAATTAAATGCCCGTTCTCTCTTTAACCCTGCCAGTAACAATAAATTATATACCTGCATTTCATCGCTGGCTCTTTTAGATACGGGATATACATTTTCCACATCTGTCTACCGGTATAACAATAATATTTACCTCGTTGGCGGCGGTGATCCTGATTTATCCTTAAGCAGCCTTGATTCTCTGGCACGAATTACATCTGAACGGTTAAGTTATATTGATACACTATTTTTAGACGAAACATTATTGGACACAATTCGATTCGGTGAAGGATGGATGTGGGATGAAGGCGCCTGGGAATATTCAGCCCAAATCAGTGCCCTGACAGTCAACGATAATTGTGTTGATTTTTATATTAAACCGGGCGAATTAGGTCAGCCGGTCCAATTGAGTACATATCCACAATCGGATTATATCCAAATTTCCAACCAATCAAAAACAGTAAACGATACTATAGATTTTACAGATTTTGAAATAGACCGTGATTGGGGGAATCGTACAAACCAATTCATCATAACAGGTATGGTCATGGATACCGCTGCTACGGATACTCTCACAAGAAATATTGATGATCCAAGTCAATTCACCGGAATTCTTTTTAAAAAAATGCTAAAAGATTATGGTGTCGAAGTCCGCACTATTTCAAAAAGTAAATACTCGGGTAATGGAGAATTATTGACACAGCATCAATCTGAAGCACTGATTAATTCGCTCAGAAACCTCATGAAAGAGAGTGATAATTTAACTGCTGAATTGATGGTAAAAACTATCGGACACCAAATGGCGGATACAGTCGGCACTTGGCAGAATGGATTAACTGCAATAAAAACATTTTTATCAAATGAAGTTTTGTTAGATACGAATTCTTTTAATTTGGCAGATGGGTCCGGTGTTTCCAGGTATAATTATTCCAGCCCGGATCACTTTATTCAATTGTTGCAGTGGGCTTATGGGAACGATCGTATTCGTGATAATTTGTTATCAACACTTCCAATTGGCGGCTGGGATGGAAGTTTGAAGGATAGAATGAACGGTGAATATGGCAAACGAATATTTGCTAAAACAGGTACTTTATCAGGCGTCAGCTGTCTTTCAGGTTTTGTATTCACAAAATCGAATGAGCCATTAGCTTTTTCGATTATGATGAATGGATATGCCCAAAAAGCCGGATATTACCGAAATCTTCAAGATAAGATAACCAAAATATTAGCTGAATTAGAATGATCCGCCCTCTCGCCCTAACCCCTGAAAGTACTATCGGGATAGTGAGTCCCTCATACTGGTTGGAACCTAAAATTATCGATAAAACGGTTTCCATTTTTAATGAGCGTGGCTACGAATTATTACTCGGAAAAAGTGTTTTGTCAAAAAATGGCCCCTTTGCAGGCACGCCAGAGCACCGCAGCGATGATATAAACAACATGTTTTCCAATCCTGAAATCGATGCCATTATCTGTGCCCGGGGAGGATATGGCGCCAATCGTATTTTACCTTTATTGAATTATGATTTAATCAGGACTAATCCAAAAATATTCATGGGTTACAGTGATATTACCGGTTTTCTCCTTTCCATCACTCAAAAAACAGGATTAGTTACGTTTCATGGGCCGATGCTTACCACATATAAAAATGGATTTGTGGAGTATGATTTTAATACAATGGAAACTGTTTTGTCCGGAAAACCAAATATAACAATAACTCCACCTGAAAAATTACCCACACGCATTTTGAAACAAGGGTCCGCCGAGGGTTCGTTATGGGGTGGAAACATGACGTTGCTGATCAATCGTTTAGGGACGGCAGATCAATTGAATACGGATGGATGTATTTTATTTATTGAAGATATTAATGAATATTTATATTCCTTTGATCGAATGCTGATTCACATGAGAAATGCCGGAATGTTTGAGAATATTCACGGTTTAATCATTGGTGAATTAGTTGAAATGAAAGATGAAAAAACCCCTTTCGGAAAAACAACAGGTGAAATCATTATGGATGTTTGTGGTGATTTAGACATTCCAATCGTTTCAAATTTCCCTTGCGGGCATGGAAAATATCAAGCAACATTACCTATTTCACTTCCAGTTCGATTGGAAGCAGATACATCGACACCAACATTAACACTTTTAGAATCTCCCGTTAGAAAGGAAAGTTAAATGCTGAATTACATTTGGTTTTAAAAAATAATCGAAATACCTATATTGAAGATGATTGAATAAATGTCGTTACCCATAAACATAGAAAAATTACTGAATGGTTCATCTGTTGAGTGGGAGCGACTTGAATTCAAGAAAGGGTGGAATCCTGAAGATGTAATTCACACTATTTGTGCTTTTGCAAATGATATGCACAATTGGGGTGGTGGATATATCATTCTGGGTATTGAAGACAAAAATGGTCGTCCGATCCTTCCGCCGCATGGACTGAATCCTTTAGAAATTGATAAGATCCAGAAAGAACTTATATCTCTTTGTCATAAACTTAACCGATACTATATGCCGGTAGTTCAACCTGAAGTATATCAAGGAAAACATATCCTCATTCTGTGGGTTTACGGTGGTGAAGAAAGACCGTACAAAGCTCCTTTGTCACTGGTTAAAAAAAGTGCGAAGGCCATTTATGTCCGGAGGGGCTCAGCAACATGCCGAGCCAATGAAACTGAAGAACGGCAATTACAGGAAATTTCCGTCATGGTTCCTTTTGATGATAGAATCAATCATAACACTGAGATAGATGATCTTGATTTAGGAAATATCCAGGCGTTCTTAAAAGAAGTGAAAAGTAATCTGTACGAAGAGTCCCAGAGAATACCTTTCCCGGTGCTTTGTGAACAGATGAAAATTGTTCGTGGTCCATCAGAATATCTAAAACCACTGAATATTGGGTTACTTATGTTCAGTGAACATCCGGAAGAATATTTCCCAGGCGCAAGTATAGATGTGGTGATATACTATGATAATATTGGTGATCGGTTCACTGAAAAGAAATTCACGGGCCCCATTAACCGGCAATTGCGTGATGCACTCCATTACATCGAGACAACAGTCATAAATGAGGAAGTGCAAAAAATACCCGGTCACGACAAGTCATCACGATTTTTCAACTATCCTTACGAAGCAATTGAAGAAGCATTAGCCAATGCAGTTTATCACCGTAGTTACGAACATCAGAATAACATCGAAGTGAATGTGCGCCTTGATTCCATAGAAATCATCAGTTATCCCGGCCCATTACCTCCTTTGGATGAGAAAGCACTTAAACAGAAACGGGTAGTGGCAAGGAATTATCGCAATCGTAGAGTTGGGGATTTTTTGAAGGAACTGGAACTTACTGAGGGTCGAGCTACAGGGTTTCCCAAGATTCACAAAGCTATCGAAAAAAATGGCTCTCCCAAGCCTGAAATCACAACAGATGTTGGACGAAATTTCTTTCTTGTGGTCTTTAAAAAACATCCCTTGTCCCAAGTAGAGGCCCAAGTAGAGGCCCAAGTAGAGGCCCAAGTAGA
>CAZBEY010000092.1:0-6444 GCA_964491015.1 uncultured bacterium
TGGCGGCGTAGCTCCCTCCTACATCACCTCCGGTGATTTCGGCGGGCAGGCAGTTGGTAGCATTTTTGGCGGCGTAGCTCAGTTGGTTAGAGCATCGGAATCATAATCCGAGTGTCCGGGGTTCGAGTCCCTGCGCCGCTACACCGTCGGTCTCGACGAGAAAAGTCCCATCAATAGGGGCTTTTTTTAAAATTCCATAGGTAGGTCATTATGGGTCGTTTTGATCAAAAATGTTACTTCTTTGTTACTTCTATGCTACATAGATTCCTTAACAATTTCAAAGTCATCCCCACCGATTACCAACCCGCACAAACAACCGCCGCCCTTACTTCCGCCATCAATTAATATTCGATAGCTCACCCCATCTCTATAGTATTGGCATTGATTTATCGATTCATTTGTCATCCCCCCGACGTTTTATTATGATTGATACCGTGTAAAATCTCGCAGTCAATTAATGGAAAAACCATGATATTACGAGTGAAATTAATCATTACGATTTTTCTGATAAGCGGAATTCTGTTCGGAAAGAACCTTCAGATTCGCTCAAGAGATGATATCAGTAATATTGAACTCCTGGATGTTTTTTTACACACAATTCAGGAAACACCAATTGCAATCATTCCCGGAGGATTGGGTGGAACGAATTTTGTGGATATTTCAAATCCATCCATCTTGAATGTTCTAGGTGAATATTTCGCATTTGGATGCGATTGGGCGAGAATCTATGCATGGTCGGCAAAAGATAGCGTTGCGTACGGATCCGGCCGGAAATGTGGGATACATGTTGTTAATATCACTGATATTTCTCGTCCAACTCATGTGGGAACCATTGAGGGTATATCTGGGGACGGCAGCACCATTCGGTATGAGCATACCAGTGTGTATGATCATTTATTATTGGCTTCACGCCATCAATATGGAGTTGAAATATTTAATATCGATGATCCTGAATCTCCCCGCGCGATTTCGATGATTGAAACTGACAATGCCTGGGCAACCGTGGCCGACAATCATTTGCTCTATATTGCCGATGGGGGTTTTGGGATTAAAATTTATGATATCACCGACCCGTCATTTCCGTTTCTGATTTCTGAAATTGTGACAACCGGAACAGCGAAAGATGTTGAAAAGAAAGGGAATTTCCTTTTTGTGGCCGTAGGAGCAGCAGGTGTTGATATGATCGATGTGAGTGACCCCGTGAATCCATCCATTTCATCCAATTATAATACATCCGGTTATGCATCACGTGTTTCGGCGAATGATTCATTAGTAGCCGTTTCTGACTGGGATGACGTTGAAGTATTGCGATTTTCAAGCGGACAATTAGAAATAGTGGGGTATAAAAATACCGGCGGAAGAGTAATGGCGCTGGCAATGAAGGGAAATATTATTTACTCTGCTGAGTGGATGCGTATGGCCGTGTTTGAATATGGCGAAATTCAACAGCCTGATATTGACTTAAGCACTCGCAAAATTGAATATCCCAGAACGGAAAATGGATTTACGTCTTTGGCGCATATTCAAATAGAAAATAATGGACTAAGTCCGCTGGATATCTCTGGAATTTATATTAATTCGGCTGATTTCTCATACGAGCCCATCGATTTGACTCTGCAGCCAAAAACGTCTCAAAACTTAGTCGTAAAATATTCACCATCAGGAAATATTTGGACTGCAATGCTTGAATTATTAACCAATGATCATGATGAGGACAAAGCAACGGTACGTTTGCTTGGAAATTTTCCAATGGGTCCAATGCCGGGGGATCCTGCTCCGGATTTTACCTTACCCATTGTAAACGGAACGGGCAACTTGAGTTTGAATGATTTGGATGGCAATCCGGCAGTAATTGCCTTCTTCACAGGATGGTGACCCGTATGTGCTCCGGAGTTTTCGGACATAGAAGTTTCCATTTGGCAAGAATATCAAGACGAAGGACTACAAGTGATCGGTATATCCAATGAACCTTTAGCCGTGATTGAAAATTTTATAGCAGATCAGGGAATTACATTCCCGGTTCTACGGGATGTTTCAGGGATATACGGCCAGTATAATATTCCCGGTGGTCAATCCCCGTACCCAAGGGATTTTATTGTTGATAAAAATGGAACCGTTATGCTGGCTAAAACCGAATACGATCCGGGGGAAATGATCCGCATTATTGAAACATTATTGGATAGTGACGTTAATGCGGCGATAGACTTGGAATTAGTTGTTCCTGAATCCATCAAACTGTTACCCAATTATCCAAACCCATTTAACCCTGCCACCACATTGCAGTTCAGTATCTACCCATCAGCCATGATCTCCTTGGATGTTATCAACCTCAAGGGCCGTGTGGTGGCAACTATTTACAAGAACCGATTTTTTCCGGCCGGAACACATCGTGTAACTTGGACCGGATTGAATCGGCAGGATGAACCATTATCTTCCGGTCAGTATATCGTCCGATTACAAAAACCAAATTCAATTATCACTCAAAAAATAACGGTCATGAAATGAAAGTTCCATATCTATTTTGTATATTGCTTTCCACAATCTTCAGTCAGTCCTACGAAATCGGATCCAAAATTTCCATGGACCATCAATTCGTTGAAATTGAAGCGTGCGCTAACGATTCCGGATACACTTTACTAGCAGATTATAATGGTGATTTGAATGGCGGAGACTATCACATCATCTGGTTGAATTTTTTCACAACCTGGTGCACGAACTGCCAAAGTGAAGTTCCCTTAGTATTCGATTTAAATAAACAATTTAAGGACCAGGCACTTACCCTCCTTTCTTTTGGTCGCCAGTGGGACTATCCTTACAGCTGTCAGGAATGGGCTGATTTAGGCCTCTCGAACCCCATTTTGAATGATGATACAACTTCGATCTGGAATTGGTTTGGACTTGGATATGTTCCCCAACAAGTTATCCTGGACCATACATTAACCGTTCGTTACAATGATTTTGGATTTGATGCGTCTGAAATTGCCTATACCATTCAAACATTAATGAATGAAATGTCAACAGTCAGTATCGAGGAGAACCCATCTCCAAAATCCTTTGAAATACTTCCACCGTTTCCAAACCCATTTAATGCTCAAATGGCATGGAATTTGAATCTAAAAAGGGAAACATTTGTAGAAGCCAATATCATTGATCTTTCGGGAAAAGTCGTGTCGTCCATAATTCAAAGAAACTTACCGGCCGGTTCCCATCATTTTACCTGGTCCGGAAGCGAGTTGGCTTCAGGCATATATTTCCTGGACGTTTCCACACCTTTCTATCGGAAGACTCATAAAATCATTTTGCTAAAATGAGGAAAATTCAATTGAAGCATTTAAGTTTAGTAATATCCCTTTTAATCTTTTTAAGCTGTGAAGACCAACAAACATTAGAAATAAAACAGCGAGACTGGACGATCGATACGGATTATCTCCGGTACGGATGCTCAAGCGGTAAAGATTGTATTCCAAGCCTCCAACATCCCAATAAATCTGATGTGGACGGAGACAATCTGGAATTCCTGAATAATAATGAATTGGTTGTAGGTATCTGGAACGGCAGCGAATATATTGCCTACCCCCATGCCATTTTAGATTGGCACGAAATTGTTAACGAAAATGGATACACCATATCCTACTGCCCCTTAACGGGGAGTGCCTTGCACATTGAATCCAGCGGTGAATTTGGCGTTTCAGGAATGCTCTTTAATACCAATTTGATTATGTACGATAGGGAAACAGAAAGCCATTGGCCTCAGATGCTACTAAAATCTGCTGAGGGCACACGCCAAGGTAATAAACTTATTCTAAATTCCATGATAGAAACAAAATGGTCCACTTGGAAAAATTTATTTCCGAATTCAAAAGTAGTGAATTCTCAAACTGGACATTCCCGGGATTATAATGTTTATCCGTATGGGGGATACCGGTCTTGCAATTCATCCAGCTGTGGTGACTATATTTATTTTCCGGTTCCTCCTGTAGATACCCGTCTGCCAGCAAAAACCCGGGTACTATCTATCATTACTGACAATATCCAGATAGCCTATCCCATCTCTCAATTCGTGGAGCCGACTGTATTAAATGAAACCATTGATGGAAAAACGGTTGCCATTGTCCTTTCAGCAGATGATTGGCTGGGCGTTGCATTTGAAACATCATCAACCTTATCCATTTCTCAGTGGGATTCTGAAACAGGCAATATTGTCCTGGAAGATATGAGCGGAAATCAATTTAATATATTGGGACGGTCCATTAACTCAACAACAGATGATCTTGTCGGAGCCCGATCGTTTATTTCCTATTGGTTTTCTCAAGCAGCATTTTATCCTGATACTGAAATACACTCATGAGGAAAATGATACTATTATTTCTTTTTTTTCTCTTATGGACAAATATACTCTTAGGGCAGGTGTGTTGCTCCCTGGTAGGCGCAGTTGACCAAGGTGGTGGTACATCATCGTCCCAATGGGAAACCCATTGGCCTTCACAATTGGATGATCGAAGGTCTTTTCAATGGTTGGCAGGTCTGGCATCCGCGTATACATCTGATAACCATTTAAATATTCGTTATGGAAATTTCCTAAGTATACGTACTCAAGTTTCCCATTATGTAGGACCTGACAATGTTGGATATTTCCAAATTGAAGGCAGTTGGCTCCAGATAGAGGAATCATTGTCATTTTCAAAAAGCAATAGTGAAATTCAGCAACTGGACATACAATTAGGAATCCGGCATATTCTTCCAAAAAATTGGGGGTTTGTTTTCGGAGAGGTCACTATACCAACCTCTCCCCGTTTCACTAATGAAGATTTCCCTTTTAAAGCCGGAGCACTTCCTGCTGCTGGATTCGGTTGGATTAACCATTTCCAAACACCTTGGGCAAATGCATTACCTAACTATTTTCCAACCATTACATTATTAACATCATTCGAAAAAAATCTTTCAACTCAGGAAGATGTATTTTTAGATGACGCATTTTATGCCCATTTATCTTCAGCCGTATTTTTATCTCAGGTTTTGTCCTTTTCTCCATTTGCGACTTTGAGAACACAAAAACTTTTGGCACCCATCTCCCCATTTGAGTCCCGGCGTCAATCCCGCTGGTTAAGTGAAATCAATCTGGGAATGGATATAACACCGGTACATTCATCTTGGGATTGGCTTCACTTACGATTTTCATTACCTATTTCAAGCTGGTCTTCAAATGGGATTTTTCCTGACGGTACAGAACCGAGAACTGTTGTGTCCCTCTCAATGAGTACTAGCGGTATTTTCAATTGAATAAACTTACTGAAATATCTAAATGAGAAATATCGCTGCCATCCTTTCATTCATTATTTTTTCCGGATGCGCCGCTCTGTCACAATCCAATTCATTCATGGGATTAGATTGGTCGGTGGATACTCGATTCATACGACATGGCTGCCCGGGAAAAGATTGTATTCCCAGTTTGGAAAAACCGAATCGATCCAGAGCAGATGGAGAAAATATTGAATTTCTCGATGATGACGAATTGGTAGTAGGCGTTTGGGATGGTAATGGATGGACAGCCTACCCCCATTCAGTCCTTGATTGGCATGAGATAATCAATGAAAATGGATATACAATATCCTACTGTCCTCTAACAGGGAGTGCGTTAAATATTGTTGGAGATGGGGAATTTGGTGTTTCGGGATTATTGGTCAATAGTAACCTGATAATGTATGATCGTGAAACTGACAGCTATTGGCCTCAGATCCACCTTGCGTCTGCCGCCGGAAAATTAAAAGGCGACACCTTTGATTTACATCCTCTTTTGGAAACTACATGGAAAAACTGGAAGTCCCTTTTTCCCGATACAAAAGTGATCAATAGCCGAACCAATTATTCCCGTAATTATGATTTTTATCCCTATGGAAAATATCGATCGTGTAATTCACCAAGATGCAGAGATTATTTATTTTTCCCTGTTGCTTTCGAAGATGATCGACTTCCTGCCAAAGAACGGGTATTGGCCTTAGTAGGTAAAAATGGAAACACGAAAGCATTTCATATCAACCGGTTTAATCAACCGGTTATAATACAGGGTGATTTAGAAGGACGGCATTTTAACGCCATTATTTCAGGACAAGACAACATTGCTATTGCGTTTTTTACTGATGACGATTTATACATTAAAACATGGGACATAGAAAATGGAGACATAATTCTCTCGTCTCAATCGATTGAACAATCGTATGATATTCTAGGAAATTTAATAAATATGGATGGTAATAATCTAAGGGCAGTCAACGGATTCATTGCCTACTGGTTTTCAGTCATTGCTTTTTATCCGGATGCGGAACTTTATCAGTAGCTTTTAGATTTTATTTATTTGGTATCATCACACACTTGCGCACAACAAAATGTCCTGAAAAAGGATACCTAACTAAGCATTATTTTGCATTATATCGTCGATAGACGGTC
>CAZBEY010000093.1:0-6331 GCA_964491015.1 uncultured bacterium
GCAGTCGTGCGAAAGTTTGGTGTGCCGGAATTAAGTAAAAAAAGGATAAAGAAATGAAAATATTGAAATGCATTGGAATTGTATTATTAGCAGTACTTCTTTACTTATGCTTATGGCCTGTCAGCATTGAACCGGTGGTCTGGGAGCCTCAAAAGTCACCCGGATTAACTGGAGATTATTCGCCAAATTCTTATTTGCAGGCAACCGAAATCTTTGCGAAAGATGATGGACTTGGTCCGGAAGATATTGATGTAGATAGTGAAGGAAGAATCTATGCACCGTTCGAAGATGGACGAATTATGCGGTACGATTCAGATGGCCTGAACGGAGAAGAATTTTCGAATACGGGCGGACGACCACTGGGAATGGAATTTGATTCCAAGGGATACTTGATTGTATGTGATGCAAAAAATGGACTTTTATCCATTGCGCCGGACGGACAAATTACATCATTAACAAAGGAAGCAAATGGTGTTCCATTTGTTTTTACTGACGACGTAGATATTGCAAATGATGGTACAATATACTTCACGGATGCCTCCTCCAATTGGAAAATAGCCAATTACCGTGCTGACATCATTGAACACAGACCTTATGGAAGATTGCTCGCTTATGATCCTGGTACAAAAAAAACAAAAGTGATATTAGATGGGCTTTATTTTGCCAATGGAGTCGCTGTTAGCCCAGATCAATCTTTCGTTCTGGTTAATGAAACATCTGAATATAGAATACAAAAAGTATGGATTGCTGGAGAGAATGCAGGTACTTCTGAAGTGCTTTTGGAAAATTTACCGGGGATTCCTGACGGAATTTCATCTAATGGAAAAGGAATCTTCTGGGTTGCTTTTCCATCCAAACGAAAAGAGATAATAGACGATTTAGCCGGTAAACCTTTTATCCGCAAAATGATTATGCGCCTTCCTGAATCAATTCAACCTGCTCCTGATCGCTATGGATTTGTTGTGGGAATTGATGGCAACGGAAATGTGCTTCATAATCTCCAGGATCCCTCTCCCGAATCTTTTTCACCCATTACCAGTGTAGAAGAGCATGAAGGATATTTATACTTGGGTAGTCTAACCTATGAAGGCTTTGGAAGAATCAAAGCGCCGGAATAAAATTCAATCTGTTTAGTTAAAGTCCTGCTGCAGACAAGAATGTCTGTCCTACATCTTATTGTTTTAAAACGGTAATTTTTCCCAAAGAGGTTCCATTTTTTCTTTTATTATATTTTTTATAATTCGCTGCGGATTAAACCAAACCATTGAATGAGGAAATTTTTCTTCGCGCAACAGCGGACGAAAATAATGGGTACGTTTGTCGTAAATATAATCATAGACCATCCATCCAATTGTGGAGAGGGGGAAAATAATTGTAACAGTTTGATATTGATTTCCGGCAGATGAAGCACCGGGCATAAAATTCATAAAACTAGCTCCCATTGCTCCACCCATGGTTTTTGCTTTCTGGAATAGCGATGCATCATTGGGTAGATTGTCTTTTCGATCGCCATAATTGAATAATATTTGCAGCGCTATTCCCGTTAGCATTAAGCATGACCCAGTAATGGCTCCCCGGCGGACGGAATGTTCCATGTAGGATGCATCGGTGCGGATTAAGTGGATATCGAATAATGAAACTTTATGAGCCAGCTCATCATCGAAAGATGAAAGGTAAATATATGGTTGATCCATACGTCTGTCAATTTCAATTCTGGAATAATATATCGTATCTCCAATTGTTTTTACAATATATCCGCTTCGTTCCTCAATGAGATTGATTCTGTCTTCATAATGCGGGCTTATATAATAAAGTTTTCCGAATGTATTATAGATATAATATACTTTGTTCAGTGGTATGGTCGATTGGTTTGAATCAATTTCGGTTGTGATAAAAACCGAATTAGCAGTCATTGAGTCCAACAGTCCTACTGAAGTTGAACCATCCAGTTCGACAACAATATGTTTCACATTTTGAGAAAGACATAAAGTTATAGTGATGGAGAATAGAAATAAATAGCGCATCATTCTGGTTCAATAATCCGCAATTCTTTGATTAAATTCAAGTCTTCTTATGAGAAAATTAATAATAAGTATTTCACTGTTTTTGACAGCTTCGGTTGTGATAGCCCAGCCAAGATTTAGCGGCAGTTTTGGTTTTGGCTATGCGTCGCCGAATTATAAATCATTTGCCAAAAGTCCTTTTCCCAAACGGGGATTTTTTGAAACTATAATGTTCCATGCATCATTTGCGTATCAATTTTATTCAAATGCCCGAATCGGATACAATCAATGGACAGCATCTACCAGTGATAAATATTCCGGACAAGACTTTAAAAGATCATTTCGCTATCGAGCGATTAGCATAGAAACATTTTTTCATATCCGAAAAAATATTGAATTGAATTTTATAATAGCTCCCATGATTAATTCCGGAAAAATATCCCTGGCTTCATCTCAATCGAGTGCGGCTTGGGATAGCTTAATGGCTGAATTCAATAATTCCGGAATTGGAATATCCGCCACTGATGATATGACTAAGACTTTTTTAGGTCTAACTAGCAGCATTGGTGTGCGATACTATCTAAAACCCTATTTAGCGATTGATAGCAAAATTGGCTTTTTGGATACGGTTTACAAAAGTGACAATTGGAAATTTCATGGAAAAGCTGTTAAAGGACCGGATATTGATATTGCCGATATGCCACTATTTACTTTTAGCCTGGTATATGGATGGTGAATGAAGAACACTAACTGATCTATGATGTTGGAAAAAATGAGAATATGGAAATCATGTTGTTCAATAATTATTTAAAACGTAATTATATAAAAACTCCTGTTTTACATTTTAATTATTTACCTGTCCGCCCCCTTTTATTCATACTAATCAGGGCAGGCGGGCGTTTTATGAATGATAACACCCTGATATATTTTTCTGTCCAGTACATATTATTACAAAGCTAGTGATTTAAAGATGCTAAAAGTAGTTATGTTTTCAGTCACTGTTTTATTTGCTCAAGATGCGATTAAAGAACCTGCTTGTAATTCAGATTTAATCAAACGAGCCAAAAAAGAAGGGATGCGGTCTATTCGTGTAAAGGAAATGCCTCAATACATCGTGGACGTATGGAATTGCCGAAAGGAAGAAAATGGGAAAAAAACATTTCAACAGATCAATGAAAAGACGACAGAAAAAGATTTTGAACACTCAGACAAATTTGCAGGATTTACTGCCTCATGCGCTTACTGTGCAACATCAGCGGTAATTATATTTTACACCTATAAAATTTTAAGTAATTAAACCGAATCAAATAAGGAAATTAAAATGAATCGTAATATTCTTACCATTGCCGTAATTGGTTTGGCGGTACTACTGGTTGTTTTTATAAAAAACAATCCACAAGTCCGCAGACCATACTCCAATCCATTGATTGTTGAATTTAATGAAGTACACGAATTTGCCAATTTACGACCCGGTCATATTGAAAGGGCCACGCAATATGTTTTGGAAATATCCGATCAAATATTGGGCGAAATATTGTTGGTTCCTGATAATGAACGAACATTCAATAACACAATGGTGCGTATTGATGATATTTATGCCGTTATTGAATCCGTTTGGAGCCCGGGATACTTAATGGGTTCAACGCACACAAATGAACAAATCCGGGATGAAGGATTGGAATCCAGTCGTACAATTCAAAAATATTTAACTGATCTATCCTTAAACGAAGATTTATACAATGCTGTAACAGCCTATTCCCGATCAAAAGAAGCGAATCAACTCATGGGATACAAAAAGAAATTTCTGGAAGACAAACTTTTGGAGTACAAACGAAGTGGATTTGGACTCCCAAAAGAGAAAAGGGAACAGGTTAAAACAATTATTAAGGAGTTGGCTGATCTTGGACTTTCCTTTAATAAAAATATTTCCGATTTCCAGGATACGCTTTTTGTATCTGAAGAGGAAATCAGCGGTCTTCCTGAAAATTATAAAAAGGTTCGATTGCAAGATAATGGAAAATTCGCAATCGATATGACTTATCCATCCTACAGACCGTTTATGAAATATTCTGAATCAGATGAGGCGCGTAAGAATTTAAAGTTTAAATTTAACAATAGAGCTTTTGAGAAAAATCAGGACATTTTGAGTAATATTATTCGGAAAAGGCGGGAGCTGGTGGATGTCCTGGGATATAAGACATATGCTGAATATAGAACTGAAGATAGAATGGCGAAAAATCCCCAAAATGTGTGGGATTTTGAAAATGATCTAAAAGACAAACTCAGGGAAAAAGGGGAGAAGGATGTTGCAGAAATGCTTGAAATAAAGTCTAATAGACTTGGACATGAAGCAAGTGTTATCCAACCTTGGGAAGCAGGATTTTATGAGAATTTATTATTAAAAGAACAGTATGATCTTGATCCCGAAGAAGTTCGCCAATACTTTGAATTCAACAATGTGACAAATGGGTTATTTACCGTTTATCAAAAATTGTTTAACGTAACATTCAAAAAAGTAGAAAATCCATCAGTTTGGCACGAAGATGTTTTGATGTATGAAGTAATTGATAATATATCTGGAGAATTAATCGGGCGGTTCTACCTGGATATGTTTCCACGAGTGAATAAATATGGTCATGCGGCCGCATTTTCCGTCACAATGGGGAAAATGACAGAAGACGGATATACAAAACCGGCAACTGCCTTGGTATGCAATTTCCCAAAACCAACGGAACTCGAGCCTTCGTTATTAACCCATGATGACGTTGAAACATATTTTCATGAATTTGGTCATTTATTACATGGCGTCTTAACAAAAGCACCTCTGATGGCATATGCTGGTACATCTGTGGCAAGAGATTTCGTAGAGGCTCCTTCGCAAATGCTTGAAAATTGGGTCTGGCAGAAAGAATCATTATCACTATTTGCAAAACATTATAAAACGGGAGAAGTCATTCCGGATGAATTGCTAGAAAAAATGCTTGCTGCGAAAAATGTTAATTCCGGAACCAAAGCGCTTCAGCAAGTTTTTTATGGCGTTTTGGATTTTACACTTCATGATGGATTTAACCCCGATGGAGATCAAACGACTTCTGACATAGTTTCAAAATTGCAGAATGAAATCACATTTTATCCATACCAAGAAGGAACACACATGGAAGCTTCTTTCGGTCACCTGAATGGATATGGCGCTGCGTATTATGGGTATAAATGGTCGGAAGTCTATGCACAGGACATGTTTTCCCTATTTGAGAAAAAAGGTGTTATGAATAAAGATGAAGGACTGCGTTATCGTAAAATCATTTTAGAAAAAGGGGGAACAGAAGATCCGCTAACGTTAGTGAAGAACTTTTTAGGCCGCGAATCAAACTCCGATGCATTTTTACGGAGTATGGGTTTGGAATGAGACCGGTAATCCTTTTTTGGTTTATTTCAGTTTATGGTTTAAATGCCCAGGAAAAATCTATCCCGATTGAAGTAAAGAAGCAGTATTACAATATCGCCACCAGAATTGAGGAGCATGTTTTAGAAGATCACGAGTATTATATGAACGCCCTAATCAAATCATCTGATCTTCAATCCGTTTTAAAAGCGAATGAGAAATTATTCTTACTTTTGCATAAATCTGATCTTTTGGAAAACGATTTGATAAAGCAGGGTAAATCAGTCAAGGAAAAAATGGATGAAAGTAGAATTGAAAAACTAATTGTTTTGCCGGAACCTATTCGGAAAAGCAGAATTACGAATTACTATTTTTCGTCCATCAATTGATCGGGAGTCATTCCTAACTGGTCAAAAATGATTTTTGAAACTTCTTCTGCTATCTCGTCGCCACTTATGTTATTCGACTCTAATTTTTGCCAATTTGTCTCTAAAATTTCCAAATCATCAGGACTTGAGAATATTTCATCTAAAATAGAAATGGGTACATTAAAATCTCGCAGGCGCTGATACATGTTTAATTTCATCAAATCCATACCGTAAACTACAACAAAGATTTATGACCAAAAAGGAGCAACCATGGAAAAACATATTAAGTATTTATATATTATAGTCATTACGGGATTTCTATCCATATCATTACAATTATGGATGCAGTACCAAGCGATCCAGGCGTTAAAAATAAATGTAGATGCAATTCGTGAATTATTGTTCAGATTTGTCTAAAAAAGCTCAGTAAATTCACCGGCTTTTTTTCAATGATTTGCAATCAAATGGCGTCGTACCCAAGTGGTCCAAGGGAGCAGTTTGCAAAACTGTCATTCATCGGTTCGAATCCGATCGACGCCTCAAGTGGATAGAGGAGCAGTTTGCAAAACTGTCATTCA
>CAZBEY010000094.1:0-4640 GCA_964491015.1 uncultured bacterium
GGCCAGACCCATTCCATGAAGCCGATATAAGCAGAAACAGGATTCCCCGGTAAACCAAATATCATCGTAGAATTCGTTGTTCCAAAAAAGAGTGGTTTCCCCGGTTTCTGTGCCACTTTCCAAAAATGTTCCTTTACACCCAATTTCATGAATACTTCCCGAACGTAATCAAAACGACCCATGGAAACGCCACCGGATGAAATGACAATATCGCATATTTCCAGCGCTTCGGATAAAAATGAATGCAATGCGTCTCTATCATCTTTTATCACATTCCGCATGACCACTTTTGCACCCACCCGTTTTACCAATTCAGCAAAAACATAAAGATTGGAATTATAGATTTTTCCTGGCTCCAGTTCATCTCCCGGTTCAATAAGCTCATCCCCTGTGGCAAAGATTGCCACTCTCGGTTTACGAAATACGGTTAATTCGCTAAAACCAAATGTGGCACACGTACCAATTTCACCGGGCGTTATGCGCGTCCCTTTTGAAATTAACACTTCTTCTTTTCCAATTTCTTCTCCTTGTTTTCGGATATGTTTTCCTGAATTGACTTCCGAAAATATTTGGACCAATTCTGAATTGGAAAATCCACTACTGTCTTCTACAATGACAATTGCATCCGCGCCTTCCGGTATTTGCGCTCCCGTCATACATTGGATACATTCCCCTGGTTGAATCTCGACTTCAGTTGGAGAACCGGCAGCGCTCACAGCCACCATTTTCAATGTAATCGGTTTTGATCGGCTGGCTCCTATTAAATCCACCGAACGAACAGCAAAGCCATCCATGGCAGAATTATCAAATTTCGGTATGGGAAATGCAGCTGAAATACTTTGGGCTAATATTCGATGTCCTGCCTCGTTCAAGGAAACAGTTTCTGATTCCAATATTGGAATGTGTTTTCGAATGATTGCTTTTGCTTTTGGAACTGAAATCATAGAATTTCCTTTAATAAAAATATAGTGGCTATAATAATCACCACACCCATCATTTTTTGAATCGTTTTCGGGTCAAACTTATTAGAGCCAAAATATGAACCTAAAAAACCACCCATTGCTGCGGCGCCAGCTAAAGGTAATATAAATCCAGGGTCAAAAGTGCCGATTTGAATCCGTGCGAAGACGCCCACAAGAGAATTTGCCCAGATAAATAATGCTCCGGCAGCTGCAGCTTCTTTTTCGTTTCCCAACCCAAACATAATGATTAACGGAACCAGGTAAATCCCGCCACCAATACCAACCGCGCCAGCCACAAACCCTAACACAGCGCCAAAAGAAAAAGTAAATACCCATTTGGTTAATCCTGATAATTCAATAGACAGTTTCAGATCATTTAGAAAATATATTCTGACTGTGACTAAAATGAGTGTTAAGACTAGAAGAATTTGAAAAACATTTTTAGGCAATTCCAACGACCCTGCTAAATAGGCCATTGGCATGGATGTTATGAGAAATGGTAAAATTAAACTGAAGCGTCCGTACCCTTTTCGCCAGAAATTTATCATTCCGATAAAGGTAACAATTAAATTCAACGATAAAGAAGTAGTCGGAATGCTCTGATAAGCAATGCCAAAAATAGCCATTATTGCTGTATAAGATGATCCACCACCTAATCCTACGGAAGAATAAAGCAGGGCGACGAAGAAAAATAGAATGGGTAATGCAACTTCCATATTATTTCACCACAGATATACGGAGACACAGAGATAAATCATGAACTATAGTACCATTCTTTTAATACCATCTTTTAAAACTGAAACACTAAAATTAATAAGTAAACCCACACGAATCCCCGTCAATTTCATATAAGTTAAAAGTTGAGCTTTGTGTACGGACAATAAATGTTCTACAGCTTTCAATTCAATAATGACCTTATCTTCAATTATTTTATCAATTCGATAGCCTGCATCCACTTTTATTCCTTTATATACAATCGGTAGTTCGACTTGATTTTTATATATCAATTGAATTATATCGAATTCCTTGCTCAAACATTTATCATAAGCAGATTCCAATAATCCCGGACCTAAAGCCTTGTGAACTTCAATGGCTGCTTTGATTATTTTTCCCGTTAATTTTTCTTCTATTAACATTTTATACCTTTTTTTTTCATTTCTCCGTGTCTCTATGGTTCAATCTCAATGTTTTTCACCTTTCATCATATGAAACGAATGAAAAATAGTTGGTATCAAAACCCTGATAGCATCTTTTACAGCACCTGGGCTGCCGGGCAGACAAATGACAATCGCTCCATTCACTACGCCTGCAGTCAACCGGGAAAGCATGGCTGTTCTAACTTTTCCACGTCCGTATGCATGGAGTGCCTGTTCAATACCCGGTAGTTTGGAATCAAATATTTCTTCCACTGTTTCGATTGTCAAATCCCGCGGGCCCAATCCTGTTCCACCTGTGGTGATGATCAGTTCCATACCATCTTTGATCCAAGATTGAATAATAGGTACGAGCTCTTCAGAACCGTCGGGCAACACGGTTTGATCACCCACGATGCAGCCGGCGTCAGTAAATCCATTAAAAAGTATTGGACCAGATTTATCTTCGTTCTCGCCGGAAGAAATACTATCGCTCATTGTAATAATCCCAACATTTGGTCGATGGTCTACAGCATGATCAGATTTTCCTCCCGTTTTTTCTACAACTTTTATATCACTAATTGTCATGGATTTGTCGACTGCTTTGCACATATCATAAATGGTTAGCGCTGTCACCGATACGGCTGTCAGTGCTTCCATTTCTACACCGGTGGCTTCCCGGGTTTTGACTTGAGAGCTAATCGCAATACAATTAGTCTGAATTTCAAATTCAATATCCACAAAGGACAAATTCAATTGATGGCATAAAGGAATAAGTTCAGGTGATTTTTTAGCTGCCTGTATACCAGCAATCTTTGCGGTGGTTAATACGTTACCTTTTGGAATTGAATCATCCTGAATTGAGATAATTGTTTCGGGAAGCATCGTGATTCTACCTTCCGCTTTTGCGATTCGAACTGTAGACACTTTATCAGTCACGTCCACCATTTTAACATGGCCATCTTTATCTAAATGTGAAAAATCATTCATAATATTTTCCTTTTCTTTACGCCAATAATCCACTCCCGTGATATATCATTTTCCATTTTCCATCTTACATCATCCATCATATCAACCCCCTATCTGCGTCATGGATTCCCGATGGTCTTTTCCACAGCGCTGGGCATCCCATCCGTCCTGGAATTTTTTCCACATGGTGTTTTTAATCATTTCTTCAAGTCGCTTATCCATCTTCCCTACCCGCATTGCATCACGCAGGTTGGTTTCTTCCTGGCTATAAAGACAGTTGAGTAATTTCCCGTCCGCTGTAATTCGAATACGATTGCACCCATCGCAAAGTGTGCGGGAGTAAGAAGGGATTACAGCTACTTTTCCCCTGTATCCGTTAACCTGGAACACATGATGTTCTGTACGAGTACCATCTACAATTTCAAGATCCGGGATCTGTTTTTTCAAATCAGCTACAATATGATCTGCACCATAGAATTTTCCTGTCTTCCAGATTTGATGAGAATCAAAAGGCATCAGTTCAATGAAACGGACGGTAATATCGTTTTCTTTTGTTAGTTCGACAAAATCCATGAGCTCATCATTATTGAAATCTCGCATTGCCACCATGTTTAGTTTGATTGATTGAATGGTTGATTGAACCGCTTTTTCGAATCCATCTAAAACAAGTTTCAACCCATCCCGGCGGGTAATTGCTCTGAATTTTTCTGGTTTCAGCGTATCTAAACTGATATTAATTCCAGATAGTCCGGAATTTTCCAATGTTTCTATATTTTTCCCAAGCAATAACCCATTGGTTGTAAGATGAATTGAATCTATTCCAGCAGTATATTTTGCATATTGAATAAGATTCGGTAAGTCTCTACGGAGCAATGGTTCACCGCCGGTAAATCTAATCTTAGTTACGCCCAAATTGGAAAAGAGTTTTACGACACGATATATTTCTTCTGAAGAGAGTAGTTTTTCTTCAGTTCGGAAAAAGATACCATCTTCCGGCATGCAATAAATACACCGAAGATTACAATGTTCGTTTAAAGCTATGCGAAGGTAATTGAATGTCCTACCGAATTGGTCACGGATAGGCGGAGGCGTCGAATAAACCGGCGTATCGCTAATAGATCGTTTTTTTTGTTTTATTACTTCCATTCTCTTTCCAATCACGGGAGCAAGTGATTCCGTTTCCAGCATCACCGTACCGGCTTCGCACCTTATCAATGGCTGACTTAGGTACTTCAGCTACGAGATGGTTCTTAAAATTAAATTATTTTTCTGTTTGATCAAATCATTATGATATAAGATTCCCAATCAATTAAAGAAATCAATTCAATTAGAAATTCACAATGGTCATCAGGTAAGCAAACGTTGCATTGCTTCCATTTTCTGATTTTAATTTTCCTGGCATAAATAGGGAATAGCCCCCAACCAATTTTACTTTTTCAGCCAGCTGATGGACAATTGTTAAATCCAGTTCATTTCCAAATGAATCGCTACTTTGATCCGCATTAAAAATATGATAAGCAGCGTTTAACGAATGACCCGCCAGTTTTAATCCGGACATTTTCACATGGAGGTCCTG
>CAZBEY010000094.1:4740-6191 GCA_964491015.1 uncultured bacterium
TCGGCAGTCCCGTCTGTAAGAGTACTAGTTTCAGTCCCAAAGATACGGGAATCCTGTAATTGAACAAATGTGGTTACATCTTCATTTTTATATGTGACTGCAAACCGGGTTCTCAAATAATTTTGATTATTGAATCCAGTACTGTCTGAAAAATCTTTATCCACCATTTCATACCGCTGACGTATTTGTCCTGAAAATTGTAACGGATTTGATTCGGAGAATAATATTCCGGATATCATTAACAGGATTAAGGTCATTTTTAAGTTCACTTTATACTCCTTGGGTAAGTTGTTTTATCTATTGTGTCAATTAAATGAAAGGAAAATTTTTTACGCTGAAGTTTGATTATGTGTGTAATTGCAAACTTTCATCCAAATATGGATCTTTTAAGGGAACCGGGTTCTTTCCGGAAAATGCTTTCACAAAGACCCACGTCGCCGCAGCAAGTGCACCTGCAAACATGACAACTTCAATGAGACCAAATACAGGCGTTTCCCAATGGGGTGGAAAAACCATAAGATATAAATCTACCCATCGGCCCGCCAGCACCAATGATGCGGCAATCAATAAACTTTTTTCGTTTCGCTTTGTTTTTCTAAATAGCAATATAGTAAATGGTAATAACCAGTTCAGTAAAATATTCACAACGGTCAGCGCACCAAATACACCGGCATGACGCTTTATGTAATATACTGTTTCTTCCGGTATATTCGCGTACCAGATCAGCATATGTTGAGAAAACCAGATATAGACCCAAAAGGTCGTGAACCCAAATAAATAGCGGGCTAATTCGTGTAAATGGTCTACTTTTGCTGAACCACCAAAAGCATGTTTTCTTTTGAGAAGAATAAGAGCAATTATCAGGATGGCCAATCCACTGGTAAACATACCGGCAAAATTATACAGACCAAAAATGGTACTGTACCAATGAGGTTCTAAGGACATAATCCAATCAAAGCTGGATGCGACAAACATAATACCGCCGATGTAAAGCCAAACGGCGGATAGACGGGTGGCTGATTTTTTATAATCAAGATTTCCATCTACATCCATGGCATTGGATTTTGAAATTATTTTTCTTCCCACCCAAATCCAGAATATAAAGTACAAAGCCATTCTGGCGAAGAATCCGGCAGAATTCAGCCAGGCGGACTTACCCGCTAAAAGCGCGTCCGTTTTCATGATACCTGACCGGGACCAGATATAAATATCATTCATACCAAAATACAATAGAGCCATCAAGATAAAACCCAAGGGTAAAAGGGAGAACATGGCTTCGGGGATCCGGCGTATGGTTACATCCCACCCGGAATTCGATACAAAATGAATTGCCACCAACATCATTCCGCAAAATCCAATACCGGTCAGAAAATAGGCCGACAGAAGTAAATTTGACCAGGCCCGCACAGGCTGTAGGAATATCCCAATGAAAAATGCAGCCGCACCCAATG
>CAZBEY010000095.1:0-4215 GCA_964491015.1 uncultured bacterium
GATGTCGCTCCCATATCTGTGATAGTCTCCTCCCGAAGAGATACCATTGAAATAGGGACTTCTTTAATCATTTCCTCTCTCTTTCTTGCTAAAACAGTGACTTCATTTCCAAAGAGATTTCCATGGATTAGGGTAAAGTGTAAATCGGTTATAGTTTCGTTTTTTAGTATTGTTTTCCGGACTGTCTGATAGCCGATATAACTAACAAAAATTGTAAAGTCGCCTTCGGGCTTGAATGAAAAATCAAAAATTCCTTCGCTATTGGTTGCACCGCCAACGCTGGTTCCTTCAACAATGACATTTGCTCCCGTCAAGGGTGATCCATCTTGATCCGTTACAACACCGGAAATATTCTGCCCAACAAGGATTTCGGAAATAAATAGAAAAAATAAGATGAATTGAAATAATTGTGGTTTATTTTCTTTCATAATGTTCCTTGTTCCTTTTTTAACCTAATGACTTACTGGTGATAATAAATACATTTAGCACATTCCGGCAATTACAATTATTTTACATCCATGAAAACTCTAACGCTATATTCATTGAAAAATCGATTTTTTTATATTGTTGTATTTCTTATTCTATTTGAAGCTTCCTTTCATATCATTATTCCTCAAAAACAGATTCTTTCTCCCCCCATTCTTTCGGATAATAATGTCATATACTTACATGCCGATAAAGCATTGATTTCCAAAGCAGCAGAAATCCTGGAGTTTTCAATTTTTCAGCGATCCATGATTCATTTTCTTTCACCCTATGACATCTTTTTGTTGATAAATATTTCTCCGTTAAATCATTCAAAAACATTGTTTCTGTCAATTGCACCAGGAAGACTGGGTCTCGTTATAAAATTCATTGTAAATCGATTTTTTAAAGAGAGTTATCCATCTTGGAGATCAGATATTTTTTGGGACGAAACTCATCACATCATCATGACAGCAACACTACCGATTGAGGCTGCGTCTGCAACCTATAAACATGGGGTCGGTAAAAGCACTCCCAATATGCGGAGACAACAACATAATGGAGAATTGGCGCTAAACAATCATTCGGGGAATTTGTATTTATCATTTTTACATCAAAAAAATACAGAAGAAGAGTTATCTTTCGAAGAGAAACAAAAAATCTTCGATGCACCTCATCTGGCAAATTTGCTTTACCGTATTTTAGATTTGAACCTGGTTATCAGCATAAAAGGTGAAAACATTGGAATCAATATAGAGGCAAATTGTCCCAATGAAATCACGGCAAAGCAAACAGAGTTTATTTTAATGACACTGCGCGATATGGTCAACAAGGCCACCATGGAAAATAAATATTTGTTAGACGGAGGTTTTGAACGGAGAAGCCATTCAATTCAGGGAAAATTTTTACTCAAATCAATTCAAGCCGGTTTATTGAACCGTAAACATTCTGTATGAAAGAAAGATCATTCATGAAAATATTTCTTTTTTTCTTAGTGACATTTTTCAATATCTGCCAGGGCAAGAATCCTAATATTGATCATATTATTTCACAAATGACTTTGGAGCAAAAAATCGGCCAAATGATGATAATGGGGTATGAAGGCCAATCCATGAATGAATCAATGAAAAAAATGATTGAAGAACAGGCCATTGGCGGATTCATTCTCCTGGCTTTGAGCAATTTCAATTTCCCCGACGAATGTGCACAGCTCACAAATGATATCCAAAAAACTGCCTTTGAATCACCTCTCAAAATTCCTCTCTTTATTGCCATGGATCAGGAAGGGGGTATTGCATCTCCCATTCATTATATGCTGGGCGGTACACCGACGCCAGGGAATATGGCATTGGGTGCTTCCGGTCGTGAGCTGGACACGTTTAACGCATACAAAGCAATGGGTTTGGATTTGAAAGCATGCGGAGTGAATGTGGATTTTGCTCCGGCAATTGATGTGTTAACCGAATCGGGAAATCCCGATTACACTATCCGTTCTTTTAGCGGTAGCATGGAATTAAATCATTCTTTGGCTAAAATGGCCGTCCGAGGTTTGAAAGAAAGCAGTATCGTTGCCTGCGCAAAACATTTTCCCGGGTTGGCTTATTTTAAAGAAGACACCCATAAATATCTGCCGATTATTACTCTGACAAACCAGGAATTGATGAACGGAGATTTATCTCATTTTAGAGGAGCCATCGAGGGTGGAGTGGATATGATCATGACGGTTCATAGTATATATACCGGATGGGATCCGAATTTCCCTGTAACATTATCTCCATTTATCCTGAATGAAATATTGAGGAAAAGATTAGGATATAAGGGATTAATTATTTCCGACTCCATGGGTATGGGATCCATCAGCAAAAACTACTCTTTAGAAGAAGCGACGGTAAAAGCAGTTCAGGCAGGATGCGATATTATTCTACACGTTTCGAATAATCCTCAAGAAATACGTCGAAGAATACATGCATTGGTCAATGCAGTGAATAATCATCAGATATCTGAAACGCAAATTGATATATCTGTAGCCAGGATATTGAATGTTAAAGCCAAATACAATCTCTTTAATACCTCCGAATCCAGTACCAATGATGTGTATGAATCCATGACGTTGGAATATTGGGTTAAAGCGAATAAAACCGCTGCTTTAAATGGGATTGTCGTTCTGCGTAATGACGAAAATATTCTTCCTATTAATTCACAATATGATTCCATTTTAGTTATTTCACCTCCATCAATGATTTCCCGAGCCGGAAAAGATGAATTCCTACCTGTAGGATATACCTTGGGGGATTTGCTGAAAAATAAGCTTCCAGATTTAAACGAATTACGAATAGATACTCAGCCAACAGATACAGAAATTCAATGGGCATTGCACGAAGCAACCGAAGCTGATTTGATTATTGCCTACTTATTATTGACAGAATTTGCGCCGGCACAACAAAAGTTTATTCATGAAATATTAGCTTTGAATAAACCAACCATTATCATGGGATTAGGGATGCCGTCTGATGTGCGATTTTTCCCGGAAGCATCTACGGTTGTTATTACCCACAGTCCGGCAACGATATCCATGGAAGCGGGTATCAATGTAATTCTCGGAGAAGCAATCGCTGGAGGATCCCTGCCCTTCCAGGTGAATAACCAATATCCACAAGGGACCCAATCGATTAAAATAAATGAAGCCCCCCAATAACCAAGAAATAATGAATTTATTTTCCTTCCTTTTTATTCATAGGCAAAAAATCAATTTTGGACGCCAAACCCAATTCTCATTAAGTTGGCTATCCATAATTCACTAAACAAAAGAATTCAAGGAGACATTTTTATGGACAACAGTCAATTTCATATTTGGCACGTAGGCAACTGGTGTATCCATGTGGGACAAAAATATATCGAGTCCCCTTTCGTTTCTCCCAGTAAGGATGTTGAAATTCATAATTACGGACAACCGTTTGTGGATGCAGTCAAAACCATCCCAAACTCTACGGTAGAATCGTCTGCTTCCTGGGATTTATACCACATGTCGCCGGAAGATTTTGAAGCAAAACTTGATTGGGCCACCCATATCGTATTCGGAGATGTGGAGACCAAATGCCTGATGCTCCATCCTGATTTTTTTAATCGAGGAAAATGGGGAGATAAACCTTTGACTTTTCCGGATCGATTTGATCTTTTGAAGCAATGGGTTCAGAATGGAGGACATTTTCTGATGCTGGGAGGCTGGTACAGCTTTTCCGGTGAACGGGGTAAAGGCGGCTGGGGACGAAGCAGAATCAAAGATGTTCTTCCGGTAGATTGCCTGACTTATGATGATTTGGTTGAATCCACCGATGGATACAACCTGCGAACACCAAACCCCAAGCATCCGGCAATCAATGGAATTGACTGGACAACCGCTCCTCCCCTGCTGGGATTTAACGAAACACAACTCAAAGACGATGCCGAAATCATTGTTGAAATTGAAGACCAGGGGAAATGGTTTCCCCTATGTGCTTCTCATAAATATGGGCAGGGAAGAGCATCGGCCTGGATGACCAGCGCCACGCCCCATTGGGGAATCAATTTTATGAAATGGGGAAATTATAACCAATTTTGGCGCCAGCTTTTAATGAATCAATAAGGACTGACTATGAAAAAACTATCAACTATCATTTATTTCCTTGTGTCTTCATTTTTATTGGCGGGTGAAACGATCCTTATCCCCTCATTTTTTCAGGAAAAACGCACGTTTGAATTGGAAGGACAAGT
>CAZBEY010000095.1:4315-5945 GCA_964491015.1 uncultured bacterium
TACGATGGGAAATGGACCCTCTACGAAGGAAAAGATGGTCTGCCTTACAATGATTTCACCCGAATGGCCGCCGGGCCTGATGGTGACGTTTGGTTTGGTACCCATAAAGGGGCGATCCATTATGATGGTACAACGTGGGAATACCGCCAGGGAAAGCGATGGCTTCCGGATGATGATATTCATGATGTAGCTGTGGCAAAAGACGGAACTGTCTGGCTCGCCACCAATCAAGGGTTGGCTAAAATTTATAAATCGGAAATGACCCTGGCGGGAAAAGCGGCTTTTTACGAGGATGCCATCGACAGATTCCATCGCAGAACGCCCTATGAATTTATTTTAGATGTATCTCTTCCCTCGCCAGGAGACACATCCTCATGGACCCAACATGATAGCGATAATGACGGATTATGGACAGGAATGTACGGAGCTGCTGAATGTTTTGCTTACGCAGCCACCGGGGATCCTAAAGCCAAAGCCAGGGCAGCAAAAGCATTTGAAGCACTAAAATTTTTAGGAGATGTTACCCAAAACGCCCCCATTTCACCTCCTCCTGGATTTGTGGCCCGAACCATTCTGCCAACCAGTGGGCATGATCCGAATGAAGGCCGGATAGAAAGCGATCAGCGGACCCACGATCATTATGATCAATTATGGAAAGTCTATGAACCCCGGTGGCCAAAAAGCAGAGACGGAAAATGGTATTATAAAACAGACACTAGTTCTGATGAATTGGACGGACATTATTTTTTATACGGCTTATATTACGATTTGGTGGCAGAAACGGAAGCAGAAAAAGCGGAAGTAAGAAAACAGGTTGTGCGTCTGACCAATCACTTAATTGACCATGATTTTCAACTGGTGGACCATGACGGCAGACCCACCCGATGGGCCCGATTTAATCCCGACGAACTCAATCACAGTAAAAACTGGTTTTCAGAGCGGGGATTGAATTCCTTAAGTATGCTTTCTTACTTGGCCGTCGCTTACCACATGACCGGTGATTCAAAATACAAAGATATTTCTCAATGGTTGATCGATGAACACGGCTATGCCCAGAATATGATTGATATGAAATTCCAACGGGGAGTTGGCACCGGAAATCAATCAGATGATGAAATGGCCATGATGGCTTATTATCATTTAATAAACTATGAAACAGACCCTGAATTGAAATCACGATATGCCTTTTCCATGTATATGAACTGGATGTTACTGGCACCGGAACTGAATCCTTTTTTCAATTTTACTTTCCGAGCTGCCACCGATGGTTTGAATTTTTCCGATGCCTGGGGGACCTATGATTTAGCTCCCCATAAAGAATGGTTGGAAGAGTCGGTTGAAATGTTGGTTCGATTTCCTCTCGATCGATTTAATTGGCGTCATGAAAACAGTCAAAGGACTGACTTGCTAAAATTGCATCCGTGGAACCGAACATTTGACGAACCAAACAATGCCCGGAAAGGGTATCGGGTAGGCGGTAAAGTGATTCCGGTAGATGAATGTTTTTTTAATCATTGGAATCGGGATCCCTGGACATTAAACACCGGTGGAAACGGGCAGGAACTCGCTGATGGGACTGTATTTCTTTTACCTTATTATATGGGATTGTATTATGGGTTTATTCGGGAAT
>CAZBEY010000096.1:0-5925 GCA_964491015.1 uncultured bacterium
TGGTTGTCCACGACAAGCAGGATGCTTGTCGTACATTAATTCGCATTCACCACTCCTTCTCCAAACCCTTTGATTTCAATGGGATTGTCAGCAGCATCTACTAATTCACAATTCGTATTATAAGTAATCGTAGATAAACCACTAGTAGAGGCAGAAAACACAATACTCATAAAACTGCCGGTGCCTGAAACAGATGTGGAATCAACTCCTAAGAAAGCCGTATAAAGCTCTACCTGTCCCGAATTTTGTGTTTCACTAAAATAAATTGGGTCCTGAAGATCGGAGAAAAATGTTCCCGGATTCACTGTCATAAGCAGAAGTTTATTCCTGTCATAGCTCAAATGGATGTATGCACCTGCAACATCCTGAACGTTCAGTGCGTAAGCGCTCACAGTAAATGTTTCCCCGGAATTCACGGTAACTTCATCAGGAAAAAAGACGAGTGCCGGTGTATCAATGCCTTTTTCTTCTGTTACTTCCACATCCAGCGGATTGTTGTAGGACTCGGTGGGTACTTCACATGAAAGAAAAAGCCACAGAAAGGATATAAAGGCAAAAATTTTATTACCCCTCTTGTGCTTGAATTGTAAAAGTTGATTTGAAAGAATAGAACGTACTGCAGACATTCTTGTCTGCAGTAGTACAGACAGGAATGTCTGTACTACGACACGAAAACCATATTTAATTTTATGAAGAGATATTTTCATCTAATCCAGCGGTATTGAAAGTGAAAATTGAATTTGATCTGTTTGTTGGTCATAAGCCAATTGTAAAGGGATCTCGTCATAAGCTGTTTCTCCTGTTTTCGGTCCCACGATATAGGCATGCACGATATTGGCGAACCAAACAGCTCCGGCGACTGCGGTCATGGTTTTTATGGTATTGTTAGCATTGTCCATATCCGTGTGACTGCTCTGAGATTGCGCCTTATACTGGGCGATAAGAGTGGGGTCGGTTTCGGTTGAATACAAATTTTGATAATTATTGTAATCATCAAAAGCCGTTTGATAATTGCTGTAATTCATGAAGATAAGTCCGCCGATACCCGCTTCAGCAGCAATCCAGGCATAACCCATTAATTTTTTCCCTGAATAAAACTGCCCGAACCCGGGAAAAAATACTGAACGCATCATAGCGCCTATTTTACTTTTGGAACGACTTTGTGCATCTTGGGCAAGAAAGGCAGATGTCCCCAGGCGTTTTTTCTTGAGTAAATCTTTCGGTGGATTTAATCCCAGGATGGTCCATCCAAGGATTTCAATTTCAGTAATGAGCCCATCCACTTTTCCCTGGTAGGTAACACTCTGCATATTTTCTGCCGCACCGGTTACCACAGAAAACATTTTTACATCAATGGTATATGTATCTCCCAGTTTTCCAATGGCACCGCTGATCATAAACTGCACACCCAGCATAGCCCCGACTTCAGCTGCACATTCATCGCTGGTGCAACCGCCGGATTCAAACCCCTGTTCCTCCAAAACATCCGCCATTGTTCCGCGCTCAACCATGAGTACTTTTTTTGTCCCGGACATAGATGAAGTGAAACGATCCGTCAGTGTTTGTGCTTCTAAGGAAGTGATTCCCCGGCCTTCAAAATCCAGAACAGCCACGGTTGTTTTTTCTTCTTCACCTGTTCGCTTAATCTTTAGCCTCGTCGGCGCTTCCAATCCAACAATTTCCCATGCCAAAATCTCCATTTCTAAAAGCAATCCTGATATATCCCCTTTATGGGACACACTTTTTGTTTGAATTGTTTCGCCGGTTTCAACTGAAAACATTTTCGCATCTATAGTATAAGTTTTTCCCATAAGACCGATGGCGCCACTGATCATATATTGAACACCGAGCAATTGCCCTACTTCTGATGCACACTCATCTGTGGTGCACCCAGTCTGCTGAAACCCCTGCTCCTCCATTATTTTATCGACTGCTTTTCGTTCAATCAGCCGAACGGCATTTGTATTACCGATTTCAGTCCGCATGCGCTCTGATAATGTCTGCACTTCCTGCTGACTGACACCCCGGGCTTCAAAATCCAGAATGGCGACAGTGGGTTTTTCAGAATTGGTATCAGAACGTAGGAGTGTTTGTGACGAGAGAAATGATATAAATATAAATAAAAAGAGAAAATATCCGGGTCTAAATAATCTAAGCGCCTGCCTTACACCGCCTTTTGACGGTTTAGGATGCAACAGTTTTATGTCTTCAATCTTTGCCATAACAGTCTATGCTACACCTGTTTGGCTAATAATTATTACATGAAAATAACGGTTATAATATGATAATAATAATCATAACCACAAAAGGATAATTTGATCTTATTAATTTTTAGGAAATTAGATCAAAATTCTTTTGCATAATCAAACTAAAAAGACGATGTTTTATAAATCGGCTGTCTTAAACCATGTTTAGAGATGTTTTGATACATTGAAATACAAAACCTACCTGCCCGACTGCTGACGCAGTCATTCAGGCGGGGAACCCCTTCGGAATTCAATTAGATACTTTTTGATAAAAAGACGGCCTGCAAGAAACAACCATTTCATGTCAGGTTGGCGGAGAGAGAGGGATTCGAACCCCCGATGGTCTAGGACCATACTGCATTTCGAGTGCAGCGCATTCAGCCAAGCTCTGCCATCTCTCCTTATTCAGTTATAGTTACGGTTACGAAGTTCTGAAAAAAGTAAGCATAATACACCAAAATTTCACAATGACGTTTTACGCTTCACCTTAAAAAAATCTTGAATCAGATCAAGGCATTGTTCTTCAAGAATACCGCCCTTAACCCCAATTTTCTGTCCAAACCGCGGATCACCGCATAATTGATACAAGGAGCCGCAGCACCCTTTTTCCTCATCGTAGCAACCAAAGACTACCATTTTTAACCGGGACATAATGATTGCTCCGGCACACATGGGACATGGTTCTTTTGTTACGTATATGATGCAATCATCCAACCGCCAATCTCCAATGGTATTAGCGGCTGCGGTTATGGCAATAATTTCCCCATGGGCAGTAGGATCGATCAAAGATTCCCGCTGGTTAAATCCTCTTCCAATTATTTGTTGATTTCTAACGACAACAGCTCCAATAGGTACCTCGTCTTTTTGATAGGCTTTTTGAGCTTGAATGAATGCCTGCTGCATCCATTTTTCATGGTCGTTACTGGAATGTGAAGGAGAAATGGCTATTTTTTCGACAATTCTTCTTGCAAGGATTGTATCTGGAAAGCCAATTCAGTTCGACCGGCTATTGTGTTCAAGTCCAGGCTCAATATGGTAGTGCTTTTTAGCTGAGATAGGATTTCTTGTATTTGGGCTAAACTATTATCGAATTCTCCAATGGCATAATTCGCTGCAGCTAAGGTGACCAGAACATCAAGATGGTTAATGATATTATTGCTGCTGATAATATTATGGGAGAACAACCAAGGAGAAATTCCTGGATTGGTACGGTTCCAATCAGGAAACAAACTATCTCCCCAGACAATCGCTGTAGAATCTAATCCTTTGGCATTATTTGCAAAGATTAAACCAGCCCAGATTTCCCGTCTAATATTCGTTGTATCGTATAAACCGGGAGAAAACTTCAAGGCCTGCGAATAGTAAAAAATACTGCTATCCAAATCGGTCAATTTTCCGTAGACCCACCCAAGACCATTATACCCATCCATGTAGGTTGTATCTTCATTCACTGAAGATAAAAACCATGTTTTACTATTCTTATAATCAGATAAACTGGAAGAATTTTCAAATAAAAGCCAACCATAATCAGCCATGTGCTCTTCAGTGGCCTGGTATTGTTTTCTGCATGAACCAGCAAAGAGGATGATCCCCAAAATAACAATAATAACAATATTTTTGGATATATACTTCATCGAATCATCATCATTTTCTTCGTATAAATACGACCGCGGTTATTCATCATTCTGACAAAATAAATGCCGCTTGATACCGGAATACCAAACTGATCTTTTCCATCCCACCTTACTGTATATCTCCCAATATCTTTGGATTCATTGACTAATGTAGCTACATGCTGTCCCAGCAAATTATAAACAATGACTTTTACTTTCTGTCTAGGTCCTTCATTAAAACCAACGTCATAAACAATATTTGTCACCGGATTAAATGGATTTGGGTAATTTTGGTGCAAGCTGGTCTCACCCGGAACAATAATTGTTTTGGGTCCCAACCTGAAATATCCCATTCCATCCGTATACGCGGCAACCTCCCCTTCTTGGGTTATGGAGGGCAATTCTTTCCATTCGATTCCATTCCTTTGATAAATCGCCAATGCTTCGTTCATGGAAGAAAATGATACTTCCACAGGGAGTTCAAAATGCATCGATTCTCTGCCAAGGCGATAGGGTGCGCGATCGATAAACTGATCGTTAAACATGGTAGAATCAACAATCAGTAATCCTTGATCATAGGGGACTGCACCGCCGGTTCCAAAAACTCTGAAATTTCCATCAGGACTGTAGCCTGTCCATTCCTGGTAGGCTTTTGCTTGTGCCATGAATACAGATTTGGTGATGGTTGTATCCCCAACAACGCCCCACGCTTTTGCAGTGAATGCGTACAGACCAGAATTATCAAAGGAATAATGACCAACATAAGTGTACGCTGCAACTGTGTCTAAAAAGATCGATTGTCCCTGGACTGTCAAATACAAACTGTCCGTTTTTGAAATCGTATCAGTAACAATAACTTCGAAATAATTTGTGAATGCATTATTTTGAATCACTTCCAATGATAAATTGGGTCTGGGAACTCGGATGACATCTACCACGAATGTTTTAGAAGTCCTTGCATTTTGTCTATCAATCGCAATTAATTGAATTAAAGATGTATCTGACCATTCAATCTCTGGGGTAAATACAACGGTATCGCCAAAATCCGAAATGGAGTATTGGACTGAATCTCCAATGGTTGTGGCGTTGGTATTTGTCGCTGATAAAGCCATTTTACTATGGTAGGTCAACGCGGATACTCTGATAGTGAGCGTGGTATCATCCACATCGGATACGTAGTCCGCAAAATCCAACTTTAGGAATTGATTTTCAGTAACATCAAAACGGGGGATCGAATCGATAACGGGGGGATCGTTTTCCGGAGTAATCGTTAGCAATATCGTATCTTGAGAGGTCGCTCCATCCGGATCACTTACATAAAAGATAATCCGATGATCAGCGCCATAATAATTACTGTCAACATTGAACGTTGCCCACCACACTCCATTCGTATCAGTGAATGCAACCTGAATATAACCGGCAAATAAACTAGTATTTTGAGTATTAACCGGATCAATTGATCTTATCTCCGGTTGACCTGCTTTGTTTTCAATTATTTGGTTGAATACCTTTTGGTATGATGTCGTTTGAAATTGACCCATTAATCGCTGTCTGACTATATCCGGTGTACCATCCCCAAAAAATAATCGAGCTAATGGAAATCCCGGTTTTTTGGTAGTATCGAGAACGGCGGCCTGCCATGTAAGCTGAGTACTATCGTTATCCACATCATTCCCGTAAGTTGAAAGTAAAAATTTTGATACTGCGACTTGATCCTCCAACATTGTTTGATTATCATCCGGCGCGAGAATCGCTATGCTGGGCGTATCATTTACCGCATTCACAAAAAATGAATATGAAACAGTATCGGCAAAATTCCAGTTATCCTTGATGATCACTTGAAACGTATATAAACCTGTATCAGACTGTGTTGGTGTCCAGGTTACCACATTTGTATCCGCAAGCAATACTGCCGGAACTGTCGGAATATGTGCATATTGATGTGTTGTTGTCAAGTTATACGTGAAATTATCGCCCAGAAGTGTTGCCGTATCTACATCTGCAAAAGCAATTGTTTGTGTAAAAGGCAAATCTTCAAAGGATTGAATTGTATCAGTTATGGCTGG
>CAZBEY010000097.1:0-5735 GCA_964491015.1 uncultured bacterium
CCAAAATGCACGGGATCGCCATAACTGACATATTTTTTGTCAGGATACTCATGGTCTTGTAGCTCTTCATTCCAAATGGGTTCTAAACCAAAATAAAAACCTCGGGTGGCATAGCGGACATCCAGAATATTTTTTCCCCAAAGTTTGACTGACCAGCGACCAAAATCATAGCCTGCATGTCCGTTCAATAGCTGGTACGGATCAGATATTTCGTCGTGGCTGTCAGAAAAATAAAATTTGTCTTTTCCTGTAATCTCCAATCGACAAAAGATTCCTTTGTCATTTGCATAATCCATTGCAGCGCTGAATGAATATTTTGGTGCATGAGCGGCGGCACGATCTCCCAATATTGTTGTAACCTCCGATGCCGTTTTGAATCTGAATGCATCAATATGTGTATTTAATAATCCGACTGATCCGGACAGCGAAAAGGCTGAATTCAATTTATATAATCCATCCACCTCGAGTCCCCTCAATGATCCGGTAGTAGCATTTGAAGTATAGTACACAAAACTGTTTGGGTCTCCCTCCTGTTGTTGACTTGAAATCGAAACCTGCTGGTCCTGGCGATTGGCGAAAAACAGAGCTAAATGGAAAATTGATTTGTCAGTGTAATACCGGAGTCCCGTCTCATAGTTAACCATATATTCAGGATCATAGGGACGATTTTCAACCGATAGGTAAGGATGCTGATTCACACCGCCTGCCTTATATCCACGTGATATACTTCCGTATATATTCAACTCCTCATTCACAAAATACTGCAGAGCCAGTTTTCCGCCCAAAAGATCATGTTGAACTTGGTAGGAAATGGTATCCAAGGGAACATAATCAGACACACTCCAGTCGTAAGTACTTGCAGTGCCAAAATATGCAATATCATTTTTCTCTTTTCGAAAATTGGTTCGGAATATCAGCTTATCAGATATTTGTTTATCTATCTGACCATAAATAGCAGAAACACGAAAATCAAATTCACCTGCTGCCAATGAAGCGTCACCGCCATAAAGATAACCGATTGCATTATCTTTTTCATCCAGCGATTTGGTAAAATATCCCACAACAATATCACCATAGTTTACCCGCGCCTCAATCGTTTGATTTATGCGAGTCCTTGCAGTACTATCGAAGAATTCATAATGCCAATAAGTTTCATTCGGATCAAAATGATATGGCTCCTGCAGCCAATAATCATCATTTCCCCAATCGCCGTCATAGGCGTGGATCAAGTCTGTCACCGATTGAGATGCAATAAATGTCGCATTCATTCTATTTTTCATATAATTCGCTCGCAATGAATAGGCATTTGTTTCCTGCTTATCCCAACCTTGCTGGTTGGTGTAAGTCATAAAATCCTTATTGTTATCCGGCGCCCATGCATCATATTTATTATCCAAGACAGTCCGAAATGATGTTAATATTGCGTTAAAATTTTCGGTAGGTTTAATGAGTAATTTTTCCCGGATGATATTTTCCTTCCTGCCATTTGTGTTTGTTTTATTTAAATAAGTATTTTCTCTGAAGCCATCAGCCGATCCGGATTCAAAAGCGACTCTTAATGCAAATGGATCACCAAGGGGAATATTAACCATACCGTTTAATCGTCGAATATTATCCATCCCGCCGGTCAATTTTATATCAGTGGTAAATGCATCGGCGGGATCCATTGACTTCATATATATCAAACCGGCTAGTGAATTGGGTCCAAAAATAGATGATTGAGGACCCTTAAACACTTCGATTTGCTCCAGATCATAAAGAAGTCCGGCCATACCCATTCCGCTTAAATCAATATCATCAATTACAAAGCCTACTGAAAAATTAGGTGGTCCTTCCGCAAAATAATGGCTCCGTTCACCTATACCTCGAATTTGAAAATATCTGGGACGGCTTGTTCCGCCGGCAGCATTCATATTCGGAATTGTTTCCATCACATCCTGAAATTGATTCCCATCCCTTCCCTTGATGGTTTCAGTACCCAATACCGTCACACTTGAAGTTGATCTTTGTAACGTTTCTGCTGTCAATCCCGCCTTGACGATAATTTCGTCACTTTTTAATACAGCCACTTGCATTTGGACTTCCATGCCATCGTTTGCTGGAATAGTCATTTTTTCATAACCTATATGGGAAAACGTCAGTTCATCTCCCCCCTGCGAATCAATGGAAAATCTGCCGCGCTCATCTGTTGATGTTCCTGAAGATTCACTTGTTATGTTTACCCCGATGATGGGCTGATTGGTTTCAGCATCGACAACTAATCCATTGATTTGTGGGTATATCAATGCAGATGAAAAAAGAAGAAGTGTAAGGTAAGTAATGTGTTTCATTGTTTTTCCTACGCTGGCATTATCCAGATCAGGTTTAAGGGTGTTATCTCAGCAATTCCATCTTAGTCGGAATAGCACCCCGTTCGATGGTTAAAATTAAGTTAATTCTCGAAACAATGATAGAACATTTGGATGATTCGAGGTAACATGACTTTTTGCAGTGTCCATCATATTATAGCAAGCCCATATTGGTGTTTTTTCTATTTTTGATATAACCCCCTTGCCCCCTTTGACAAGGGGGAATTCATGGACAAACCATTCAACCTTTTACCTCACTCTTTGGTTGTTTATGAAAAATCACAAGGTCAGAAGACCTCATTCAATCAAATTATATAAAATTATTGAGATTGACCAATGCATTGATTTCACATCTGCTTTCCATTCACCAATTACCAGCACCGCTCCACCTGTTACATATTACAGCTCACCAATCCCTTGATAAGCAATGAATTTCCTGTCTATCTTATGTGATAATAAATTAAGGAATCCTGATGTCTAACGCCAAACCATTGCCAGAAATAACGATCAAAGCACTTTTATTGGGAATTATCCTTTCCATGATTCTTGCAGGAGCAAACGCCTATTTGGGGCTTTTTGCAGGAATGACGGTGTCTGCTTCAATCCCGGCAGCGGTTATTTCCATGGGTGTTTTATCTTTATTTAAAAAGTCCAATATTTTAGAGAACAATATTGTTCAGACGGCTGCATCTGCAGGAGAATCTCTGGCAGCCGGCGTTATTTTTACTATTCCTGCTTTGGTGCTGATGGGTTATTGGGAAGCATTTGACTATGTAGAAGTTGCCAAAATCGCTGCCATTGGCGGTGTTATTGGCGTCCTTTTTACAATACCATTGCGAAGAGCGCTAATTGTTACGGCAAAGCTACAGTATCCTGAAGGAATTGCGACTGCTGAAATTTTAAAAGCCGGCGAAGATGCAAGAAACAAAGAAAATACTGATGCTGCTGGAGGCTTAAAAACAATCGCTATTTCCGGACTCGCAGGCGGTCTAATGAAAATTTGTCAGCAGGGCTTTACCATGTGGACGGCTGCGAAAGAAGGTGCAATCACTTTTGGTAATTCCATCTTTGGTCTCGGTACCGACCTTTCCCCTGCCCTCATTGCCGTGGGATTTATCGTCGGCAGAAACATTGGTATTCTTGTCGTTGCCGGTGGGCTCATTTCCTGGGTAGTTGCGATCCCAATATATTCCGCTGTTAACGGTTTTGAAGGAAGTGCATTGGATGCCGCTTATGATATTTGGAATGCAAAGATTAGATACATGGGTGTTGGCGCCATGGTGGTGGGTGGAATCTGGTCCCTCATAAAATTGTTCAAACCATTGATTATTGGGATCAAAGCCAGCCTGGATGCTGTAAAACATGCCAATAGCGGCGGTGATGTGCCCAGAGAGGAAAAAGATATTCCCATTACTTATGTAGGACTCGTATTACTGTTCATGCTTATACCTGTATTTTTATTATATATTGGTATTCTCAAAACAATCGGCATTGCTGTATTACTGACAATTGTTATGGCAATTTTCGGCTTTTTCTTTTCCGCTATTGCTGCTTACATGGCCGGTGTTGTCGGATCTTCGAATAATCCCATTTCCGGCGTAACGATTGCAACCATTCTTTTTTCTTCATTATTATTGCTTGCATTGCTCGGAGCTGATTCAGGTGTAGGCGCCGCCGGCGCCATCATGGTGGGAGCTATTGTATGTTGTGCTGCTGCCATTGGCGGAGATAATATGCAAGACTTGAAAACGGGATACATTGTGGGTGCCACACCCTGGAAACAGCAGGTCATGCAAATCGTCGGAACCATCAGCGCTGCCATTGTACTTGGGCTTGTTTTGGATATTCTTCACTCCGCATACGTTATTGGGTCACCCACATTATCTGCCCCACAAGCAACACTGATGAAATCTGTTGCTGACGGTGTATTCTCCGGTAATCTCCCTTGGAATTTTATTTACATCGGTGCTTTCGTTGCCGTTCTTATTATTCTCATGGATATTATCCAGGAAAAGCGCAGTTCGGACTTTCGCATTCCTGTATTGGCAGTTGCAGTTGGTATTTATCTACCTATCGAATTAACCGTCCCCATTTTTATCGGTGGTATGATTAACGATTTCGGGAAACAAACCGGTGGTTCAAAAGCTTCCGCAAAGAAAGGTCTATTATTAGCCAGCGGACTTATTACAGGCGAAGCGCTCATGGGAATTCTGGTTGCAATCCCAATATTTATCACAGGTAATAAAGATTGGTGGCCTGCTATTCAAGGATTTGACTGGCTGGGACCCGTTGCTTTTCTCGGTGTAATTTTTTGGATATTCAAAACGGTGATTAAAAAATGAGAATCACCAAATCACTCCTCCAACGCATTCCAAAAGTAGAGCTGCACTGTCATCTTGATGGAAGCCTTCGCCTAGAAACTATTTTGGATTTGGCTCAGAAAGATAAAATTACGCTTCCTGCATCAAATATTGACGATCTGAAAAAAATCCTTGTTTTAGGCAACACCCGGGGATCACTGGAGGATTATCTGGCTCGCTTTGATATAACATTAAGCGTCATGCAGACACCGGATAATCTTGAGAGATGCGCCTATGAATTGATTGAAGATGTATCAAAAGAAAATGTCCGTTATATTGAAATCCGCTACTCTCCTATTCTCCATAATCAATACGATATGACGCTTGCAGATTCCATTAATGCTGTTCGAGCAGGATTAAAAAGAGCCGAAAATGATTTTGGTGTTAAGTCAGGCATTATCGTATGTGGAATTCGAAATATTTCCGCAGAAGTTTCACTAAAACTAGCCGATCTAACGGTACGTTATAAAAATAAAGGTGTAGTGGGATACGATCTCGCCGGCGCTGAAGAGAATTTCCCCGCAAAAGACCATCGGGAAGCATTCTATATGATTTTAAATAATAATATTAATGCTACGATCCACGCCGGTGAAGCATTCGGACCGTCATCGATTCATCAGGCGATCCATTATTGCGGCGCCCATCGAATCGGACATGGTACGAGATTAAAGGAAGATAAAGATTTAATGAAATACATTATTGATCATCGTATTCCACTGGAAATATGTCTTACGTCCAACTGGCAAACAAAATCCATTCGATCATTGAAATACCACCCTATCAAATATTATTATAATCAGGGAATTCGAGTTACTTTAAATACCGATAATCGTCTGATGTCCGGAACGACATTAACAGATGAATTTCTTCTATCCAGGAAATTATTTGGCTTTGACCTCCATGATTTCAGAGAAATGACAATTTTTGCAATGAAGAGTGCATTTATGCACCATGATGAACGGAAAATGATGATCAAGAATATTGCAGAAGAGTTGGAGTTAGAATTCGGGTTGAAACCTGAATATAT
>CAZBEY010000098.1:0-5712 GCA_964491015.1 uncultured bacterium
ATAACTCCACCCCATAACTGATTCCCATAATTTTCGCTCCTCCATACAAAAATAGAAAAATACATTATTCTGCCAAGGTTGAAATGCATTCCAGACAAATCCGAATATTTTTTCCTTAATCTGGAAAGGATATGAGTATTTCCCTGAGGCATCCTTGAAAGGTATTTGAAGCACCTTACTTTTAATCCCCAATGCTCTCAAGTTTTTTATAGCTGGTTTAATGAAAGTCAATGTACCCAATGAAATCATTCCAATCTCATGGGGTGAAAATGTGGAAAGAAGTGATTGAATAATATTTCCATATTCTGTTTCCCATCCTTCATAATACACAATTGGGTGAAAATGGAACCCCACAATGACACCACGATCCGCCAATCGCCTGGCAGCATCAATCCGCTGTTCCAGGGACGCAGTGAAATGCTCTTCATGGTCAATAATGGTCTGGGGATTCAAGGACCAGCACACCATCATATTTGGCGGTAGATCAACGGATAAAAAGTAATCAATATTTTTTGTTTTTGTTTTGAATTCCATAATAATATTTGGATTCTTTTTCGCTAATTCCAATTGAGCTTCTAAAATACCGTTTCTGTTTCCCATTGCAAGGGAATCAGAAGATTGACCTGATCCGATATGATAATTCTTATTTGGATCTAGGGGAATATTGCCCAGTTTTTCCGCCAGATTTTTTTCTATACTGATGGCTCCATTTTCATAAAATGTCTGTATACTGCAATAACTGCATCCCAGTCCACATCCCTGGATGGCATCAATTGTATGGAGGTTGCAGCACACAGTTTTCTCTGAAGCGACAGGACATGAACCAAATACCTCATTATCATTTAAAGTATTCTTCACCTTTCGGGGTACACTTTTTACGATGGGTGCTTCTGATTGGTAAACTGAAGGGTTATTTTTTAATGAACGCCAATGATTCTTTAAATCATTCAGAATCGCTTTTTTTAATTGACCGTTCTCCAAACGATGGTTCTTACTCATTCGTTTCCATTGTTGTTCAATCGAATCTTCTCCCCACATGGTGAAATCAACGGCCATTTCTGTTATTTGATGTAATTCCTGAAAAGTGAGGCGATACTTTTCTCCGAATGTTCTGATAAACTTTTTTAAGGGAGGGGAGAGGGTCTTAAACAGCTCATATTTACTGAATTCTGTTAGTTTAGCCCCGTAGTCATTTTTGATTTTTGAATTTTTCATATTGGGTTTTATCCAATGATATACCAGTGTTCAATTTCTGAATTTTCCAACCAGCCAACAACTACTGTATAGGTATGGTCCAAATAAAACAGTTTAACCCATCAATGCCTGGATGGTTGCATTTGATTTAGCCAATCGATCGCTTAATAACTGGACAATATATGTGTGAAGTTCAGACGCTTTTTCCGGCGAATTTTTACTGATTTGCCGGAAGTCATTTTTTGATAAAAAATAAATTTTACATTCTGTTTCTGCAATGACGGAGGCTGAAGCATTTGATCCGAGATATAAGCTGACTTCTCCAACCACCGTTCCTGCCCCCAATGATTTCAGCCGGATTCCTTTTTCATCCTGAGTCTCAAGTTGAACCGTAATCCGTCCAGACTCAATAAAATATATTCCGCCCGGGTCCCGCCCTTGTTCAATCATCACGGTGTTTTTGGCAATATTTCTTTCTTCGAAATATTCTGCAATGTTATGAAAACGCTTTTTAAAGTATTCTTCGGACTGGAATATTTCTGATTGGTTTGATTTCTTTTCAGAATTCATAATGATTATTTCTTCACACCATTCTAACCCGTGATCCAAATCTTCAAATGCAAAGAATAATTGTTTACTATCTGGAAGAAGTCCCTCTATTTCAAACTGTTTAGATGAAGAATTACTTAATCCGCAAAAAAGAACAGAAAAATGATGTTTCTCAGCCAAAATATGTAATTTATTAAAACTATTGATGGTGGAAGAATCCACCCCTGTGACATATCGAAAATCAAATATTAAATACCTTAGTCCTTCTTTTGTTTGGTCATTTATTCGATTTTGTACATTTTCCAGCAATCGGTGGGCAGTACCAAAAAATATAAATCCCTGCAAAGGCAGAATGCTGATTTGATCGCCCTGATGATGCATAATTTTTCTCTGAAATTCAGATCGTTCAACATTACTGTGAAATGTCCGGCCGTTCAATTCATGTTTTATGACTTCGACTTTAGAATAGTTCATGACAAATAATATCATTGACATCGTGAGACCAACGACGATTCCTTCAAGAAATCCAACTGTCCCAATTACGATTAATATGAGTACAATGACCAGATAATCACCTTTATTTAGCCGAAACCAAGTGTCATAAAGCCATTCTACCAGAAACGAGAGCCCCAGGTTTAACAATAATCCGCCCAAGATTACTTTGGGAAAAAATGATATCATTTTTGCGCCAAAAAGAAGAGCAATCCCACAAAATACAGCTACCGTTAGACTGTATAAGCGGCTTTTGGCTCCAATGGAATAAGCCATGGATGATTCACTCACGGTAACATAACCCGGTGATGCACCGAAAATACCTACCAGAATATTGTTAATTCCGGTCATTTTTAATTCCCGGTTAAGATCAAAGTCGTATTTCACCGTTAATTCCAAGCCGCTATAATTGAATAATACGGAAATGGCATTCAAGACCATCATGGTCATGAGGGCAGGGATAAATTGAAAAAATAGGTTCCAGTCAAAACCGGGTACATATTTCAAGGGTAAACCGGCAAATAAACCTCCTTCCGGAAAAGGCCCCAGTAGAAAACCCTGACTCTCAAGTAATTCAAATGAACAACCGGAAGAAAAAGCGACCCCATAGAAAATGATGATACTCATAACCAAAAAGCCTGGTACCAGTAAATAATGTTTAATTTTTCGTCGAACGAGAAGCAAGCTGACTGCAAATACAGCTCCGGGTATCCAGCGAATGTAAAAGCCGGCTGTAAATAATTCCTCAAGGTTGGTCAGATTTAAATTGAGATCGGTCATCATCCTGAAGGAAAAAATAACAATGAGCCATCCGGTACCGACTAAAAAGCCTCCCACCACGGGAAAGGGAATAAAACGAACCAATTTTCCCAGTTTAAATTGACCCAATAAATAAAAAAATATTCCAATGAGAAAGGAAGTGAATCCAATGGTGACAAAAATAAATTGAAACATCTCCTCACTGTCAAGGGAAAGGGCTGGATTTGACATTAGATTTGCAGCCATTAAGGCCAATATAGCGATGGGAATATCCTGAGGCGCACTGATGGCAGTTGGAAAACGGGAAGTTATTGAACTGAATAAGGCAAAAATCAGCGAGCCGAGGAGTAAAATCCCGATTCCCTGAGATAAATAGGGAGATAGTTCACCGGTAAAAACCAAAGCGCTGAGGGCCATGGCAGATACAATAATAATGATACTACTAATCATCCCGGCGACTACACTGGGAATTACATTTGAGTATAGTGCTTTTCCAGCCATATTTGTGTCTAATGAATTACCAAAAATATTCTCTTAATTATTTTCATCCAGACCAATTGTTGGCATGTAATCTTCCTTACACGCATTCAAATAATCAATAATCTCCTGGCGCTGTTTAATCAATTCGTAAACCAGGGTTCGCTTTTTGTAAAAGATGGATAAAAATCGCAAATGTTGGCGATAGTCCCGTACGCATTGAATATAGGTTAACACAAAATTCCCACTGGGAATAAGGGATAAAACATAAACAATGGTCCATAGTAAACTTTCTGAAAAATATGAAAAAAGAAGAATTTCAATAGGATAATAAATTAAAAAAATTGTCAATCCTGTTATCATTTTCCAGGGAGCTATTTCAGCTTTGTATTTTACAAAGCGGGTCGCGTACCATCGGGGGAATTTATATGGTATTACGTTATTAATTAGACCATATAAATATACAGGAAACATCACGACTAAGAATAAAATCGCTTTTGTTCTCTCCCAAAAGGTTACACTTCCGCTGGCAGGGTCAAGAAATTCGTCTTTAATTTCCAGTCGGCTCAAAAAGCGCTGATAACGGTGCAGCATTCCTTTGAATTTTTCGACTGTTTCTGGTTGGTTTTCAAAATACCATTCTACGGCATTGACCAATCCTTTTGTTACTGAAAAATCGTGGGATTTATTTTTAATCTCGAGCCCTAAATCAACAGCTAATTCCTGTTTATAAATTGTTTCCAATGCTTCGACGATATCCTGCATTTCCAGGTCTTTTAAGTAAACGGTTAGCTTAGAAAGGGCTGTTTCGATTTGACTGGTCACTTGATGAACTGCTTCCATCTCATTTTGTTCGTATAATGACCGGAAGTCTGACAATACGATGGGTTTTCCGTAACGGGCTAATACATCGCTGCGGAATTGAATTGCTTTGGAATAGTTTAATCCCACCGGTATTATTTTAACTCCCAAGGTCCAATGGTGATTGACTTCCGCCTGGAATCCGATTCTGGCTGCGCCTGTCCTGATTTCACTCAAGGTGCGGTCTCCTGTTGAAACACCCTCAGGGAAGATAAGAAACGCTTTGCGCCGATTGAGAATTTCGTCCGCTTCTCTAAACGTTTCTACATTTCGGTGCATCTGGTTTGGATTATCTTCTCTGCGGTAGACAGGAACCAATTGAATTCGTTTCAAGAACCACCGGATAATGGTATGATCAAACAGGGTACTTTTTGCAAAATAATAGGGATTTCGTCTACAACTATATCCGATAATAATTGGATCCATCATGGTGTTGGGATGATTGGACGTAAATATGACCGGCTTATCTTGCGGGATGGTATCTGCATGTTCAGCGGATATATTGTTGAAAAAAGTTTTAATAGCGGTAATACCCATAAGTTTTATTATATAATACAACACAAATTACTCCCGGCAAATGGTGCGAATATTAAATGGACTCGGGTCAGGAATTTCACCGGTCTTTATGAGCTTTTGTAAATATTTTATAGAATAACCGGAATCAGCCACACTGTCGTAATAAGAAAAAATATCTTGAATTCTTTTACTTTTATATTTCAAACAATAATGGGGGATATTCTTTGAAACTGTTTCTGATTTCGGCATTAATGCCAAGTTGTATCCTTCATAATAAAAAGATGGATTGTAGGACTCATCCCAAAAAGGGTTGACATATTTTGTCAAATCAAATATTCCTTCCAATTCCCATCCCTTTCCTGATCTCTTCAGGTGAACCGGCCCATTCTTGCAAAGGTCGATGGCAAACGTGAATCCCTGATAATTGCTCTCTAAATCTGCAAAAGAGAAAACACCGGATGGAAATTTACCTAGAATATTCTTTTCTCCAAAGATACCCATATTGATGGCCATTTGAATGGCGGCTTCATCTGATTCCCCTAGTTCAAGCGCTAAATGATAGATTTTATAGTAAAGATATCCAGACGCCGTGAAATGGGTGAGTTTATCCACACCAATATAAATACCGCCCATATTGACGATTTCATCAATTTGCAAATTCAAACTGTAATCTTGGTATTGATCAATGAATTCATTCGTGATATCTTTTCTGAAGATACTGCGTTTATATCGTTCACTTAATAAAATGTCATCCGATGGATATTTTTCAAGATCAGACGAATTCTTTAATCGAAGTTCCAAAGGAGTGTTTAATCCAATACCAAAATGTTTTAATATTTTACCGGCAGCGTCTTCACATGAACA
>CAZBEY010000099.1:0-5371 GCA_964491015.1 uncultured bacterium
TAGAACCGGACGATACTATAGAAACATTAAAAGCAAAAGTTCAAAAACTTGAAGGTAACACTTTTATTGAAGCCATAACACTGATTAGTCGAAGAGAAATGGCGAAATAATTATTAAACCCTTTGACCGGTATTTCAAAAAAGGGTTCTATTATGTTTTGTATGGAAAATATCTTTTGGGAGGATTAAAATAGGAGGATGCATGAAAGAGAAAACATGGGAAAACTGTCAATATTTATTTCTTATCTTGCACTGTTTTTTGTTTTTTCTTGTTCCGAGCAAGGGGCAAAAGCCGGTGATTCCGGGACGCTTGAGGTAGCACCGCTACCGGCGGAAGATTGGGAAGTGCATGTTTCCGACCAGAGCAAAGCACAGATTGATTCCATCAATGCCACCACGCGACTTACGATTTTTTCAAACATCGAGGAAGCTATTGACCTGTTCCGAAAGAACGTAGCGGACGCGAAATCGATTGGCTATCAATTGGGTGAAGCCAAAGCCAGCATTCATTTGGGCCTTGCCCTGTACCTGAAAGGTCAATACGACGAGAGCGTTGGTTCTTATCTACATGCTATTCGCATATTTGAAGCCGCCAATTCCATCGATGGCCTTGTAACTGCCTACGGAGATCTAGGCTATCAGATGAAGCGGCGGGACCTGGCAGGAGGGAAAAAGTATATGCTTAAAGCTATCCAGATAGCGGGGCAGTATGGTTTATACTACCGCCTTATGGGGCTCTACGATAATTATGGCGTCCTTCAGGAAATGAGCAATCAACTCGACAGCGCTTTTTATTTCTACGACAGAGCCCTGAAACTCAAGCACGAAATGGGAGACACCCTGGGGATTCCCTACAGTTTGAATCATCTGGCGGGACTGTTTGCCATGCAAAAAGAGTTTTCGAAAGCACGCTTCTATCTAAAAGAGTCAGATCGATATCGGGTGAAAGAATCGGGAGAGTTCGGTAAATTGTATAATACGGTTTTGTGGGGGGATTTGTTCCACGAGATGGGCCTTTTGGATTCGGCAATAATCATGTACCGACTGGTAACCGAAACACCCGAGGCGTTTGAGCAGAAGTATCAGGTAACCTATTGCTTTGAACAACTGGCTGATATTTATCAAAAGAAGGAGGATTACCATAGCGCATTCAAAAATCTGAAGCATTACCAGACATACAGGGATTCGTTGTTGAATATTGAGTCGAATGCAAGGATCGCAAGGTTGGAAATTGAGTATGAAACAGAAAAAAAAGACCGAGAACTAACCGTTAGGCAATTGAAGATTGAACGGCGGAATACCTTACTGGCCATCTCAGGTTTATTGCTCTTGTTGTTGTTTGTGATGGGCTTTGGCATATACAAACAGATGACCCTGGCTATGAGTCGGAAAGAACTGGAAATGGAAGCGGAAAGACACCACATTTCCCGGGAAATGCACGATAATATTGGCACCAGTCTTACTAGCATTCTTTATAAAACGGAATTGATAAAGCGGCATCTTCCGCATAACCGGGATAAGGTTGATAAACTCCTCTCCTTTTTAATTCGGGATACCCAAGAGAGTATTAGCAATGTACGAGAAGTGATATGGGCAGTGGATAAAACGGATGTTATCTGGGAAGATTTCTGTGCATTTTTAAAAGAATGGGGAACGTCATTTTTTCAATCCTCGGAACAAATTTCTTTCCGTTTTTCCAAATCCGATGACGGTAATTTTATAGTTAAACCGAAAGTTAAATTGAATATCCTGCGAATATTTCAGGAGGCGAGTACTAATATTTTGAAATATGCCAAAGCCACTGAAGTTAATATAGACATTAGTACTAGAAACGGAATTATCCATTTATTAGTGGAGGATAACGGTAAAGGATTTGATATCGAGAAAAAGGAGGAGGAGAAAATTAATCACCTTGGTCTAAAAAACATGGAAGCCAGGGTAGAAGAATTAGGTGGTCGGTTCTCTATCAGTACAAAACCTAAAGCCGGAACACGTATTCAGATTAGTATTCCCATCGAGTAAATTAAATAAGGTTTTGGCCGCAGATTTACCTTGTGAATTAACAGTACAGAATATCGGTCTTTCCGCATTTTATCAATTTACCATTCAAATCACTAAAAAATACCGCTTATGAGGTATTGAATTATCAGATGAATAGACATATACTTGTCAAAGGAGAATAACATGATCAGAATTGCAATCGTAGAAGATGACAAAAAACTCCGCCGAGATCTTACAGAACTTCTTGGCTTCTACGATGATCTATCAGTGATTGGCTCGTTCAGCAGTGGTGAAAAGGCTATTCAACATCTTTCACGACAAACTAAAAATAACATACCCGATGTTTATCTTATGGACATTCAGCTACCGGGGATGTCGGGAATTGAAGCTACGCGTCAAATTAAATCGTGCTCACCGGCAACGGAAGTCATCATCTTGACTGTTTATGATGATGACGAGAAAGTTTTCAATTCCATCCGGGCAGGAGCCAGCGGGTATGTATTAAAAGGTACTTCTCCTGACGATATCGCCCAGGCGGTGAAAGATGTCATTGACGGCGGCTCTCCCATCTCCCAAAAAATAGCTCGCAAGGTACTCAACTATATTAAGTCGGGAGGGACAAGCGCAGGCGAAATAGAAGTGGACAGTCTCGGTATAACCCGCCGGGAAAAAGAGATATTAACGGGAATTGCTGCCGGGGAAACGTATTACTCACTGGCAAAGAAGCTGTTTATCAGTCCTCATACCGTAAGAACTCATATTAAGAACATCTATAAGAAACTACACGTTCACACCAGCGCCTCGGCAGTCAAAAAAGCGATTGAGCATAAAATCATTTGAGACGTATATGTTAATCAGTAATGGGAAGAAAAAAACAGTAAGATGGGAGCAGATTATGAAACCTGAAAACAAGTTACAAATTAGTTGGATAACCATCTTGTTGATTAGTTTAATTTCAAACAGTTGGTCACAGACTATTGATTTCGAAATAATCGAAAATGATGTTTATGACAGAAATATTTTCATACGTGCCGTTAGTCTGGGAGATATTATTGGTGTGAATCCCGATAAAAATTTCTATGGCTCTTGGGGATATGAAGGCGAAGCCCATTTTCTAAAACTTGCAACTGTCAGGTTTAAAGGTTGGCAAGGACTCACCGACTCCCTGTCGGGAAGTTTTACCGGCTACGATTTGGGTGGTGATTTTCATATCAGCGATAAAGCGGTTGCCATCACCCGCCGGGTAGTATTAGATCATGTTAGAGATCAGGTTTATTCTATTGACGCTAATATGAATAAACGTAGAATTCTTTCTGCCCGGGGTGGGTTGTATTCGATCTCCGTCGGTAATTATTTTGGGGGAGAGTTTGACGGAGACGAACAAACCCTGGGCTCCGTGGGCGATACAACCGTTACAACCGCACAGGCTGAAGGGCTGTCCTATTCGTTAAACGGTTTTTATGTCGGTATCTCCTTTAAAACATTTTTTACAGCCCGTGTTAAAACCAGCTATGACGATTACATTCACAGGATAGCCCGACAAACCAACCATATTTATCTGGATATTATGCTGGGCGGCGGAGAATTAGAGGGAAGCTGGAGTGCGAGTATCGCTAGTAATGCTTATCCCTTTGATCCAATTGTTTACAACTATAAATTAATTAATTCCGATTCAGATGAATATTACAAATGGAAAACTACTGGTTGGAGAATAGGGTTTGATATTAACCAGTATCAAGCCTTTGGAAGGTGGGTCGGCATCTCATATTTTGGTGAAATCGGGATGCGTCCAGGGCTGGAAAAAGATGCCTTGTATGCTACTTTAGGAGTCGGATTAGGGTTTGCTCTGTGAGATTCGGAAAATGTATGAAATTTAATTCCTCTTCTTCATATTAATGATTCTGAAATCAAAAATAATCTTGATGGTTTTTCGCATGGATAGGTAGTTCAAAAGAAATAGTACTGTACGTGGCTATTAAAATCAAAAATGAGATACATTTGATAAAAAAGGAGAAATATTTCTTAAACCAAAACCAAAACAGGTAAGGAGAAATAATCATGAAAAGGTTAATAATAGCAGTAATCATAGCAGGATTTGGATTTGTGTTTGCTCAAAGAGGTGGGGCTGATATCGGCGTTATTGATATTAATTCCCTTCCTACAAAATCAAAGGCACTGTTTGATGACATTAAAACAAAATATGTTAAAAAGGAGAAAGCGTTTGTACCGGCTTTTATCCAAGTGAACTTTGCCACCAGGGCTACTTACAAAGCGCGTTATGAAAAGGCTGCAATTCATGGTGGTGCCAAAGCAGAGGTTTCTGTAGTCTTAAAAGGTGTAAGTGATGATGTTATGCAGGAAATTGCCGATCAAGCCGGTGTCATTTATGAGACCAAACTAAAGAACGCTGGATTTCAAGTGATTCCGTTCAGTGATTTGCAGGGAAATAAGGGTTTTAATAAAATGATTGAGATTTCTGATCCAAGAAAAATTGAGACCAAGATCCCTGCCCTTCTTAGATCCGCTGGAACTACACATATGAAAACGTTCACAGCGCATGACGGACCTATTTATTCGGCAAAATCAGGAATGTATCTTTATAAGATGCAATCCAAACTAAAGAAAGGGACAATCGTTCACGGTTTTACAATAAACTTTTCAACGTATAGAACTGAGAAAGAAAAAGAATCTTCCCTGGACAAAGTTATCACCACTGTAAAAGTCGAAGCATTACCTTTGATTTCACTCGGTTCCGAGTCCACATGGATTTCTTCAAAATCCAAATTTGGTACGCTAAGGAATAAAAAGGTTTGGACTGTCGACAAAGAATTCGTCATCGGAAGTGAACAAATTGATGATCAAACCTATGCAATCGTCGTGGATCCAGACGCTTTTAAGGGAGCATGTCTAGAGCTAATCGGGAAAAATATTGAATTGACTGTTGCACATATAAGGAGTCTGTCGAAATAGTGAATTTCATCTGAATTTCTTTTATGCAATACCGTGGTGCGAACGATGATCTTGGCGGTGCTTTGGATGGTGTGGTACTCGATAATTTCACTATTTATATCACCGGAGAAACCCCCGCCGGTTTCGATCTCCAAGCTGAAAAAACTAATTAAACATTTATTACTTATGACTATGGTTTTTGGTCGTTGGCATTATTTACATTTATAACTAAGTGTTCGTTCGTTTTTGTCGTTTTTCATACAATATTTGTGATAAAACCGCAATTAAGCAATCAAAAAGACGCTGAATAAAATATTTCGTTATGTTGAAAAACCCTGTTTTGAATAAAAACATCGTCCCAATCCGCCGCGCCCTGATTTCCGTATTTGATAAAACCGGCGTCGTTGAACTTGCTCAAATTT
>CAZBEY010000100.1:0-5356 GCA_964491015.1 uncultured bacterium
ATAATCTCATCTTTCTTTTAAGTAGCAATTACATTCATCGTTTGTGCAGACATTAATTATAACAATTAATGATGACTGTATTTCTTTGTACAATTCCCACATAGCTTGTACAAACAAATCAATGAGTAAATAAATTAGATGAAAAATCTCTAATAAATAGTAACTGAAGACTAATCATATAAGGTTAAATTCAGCCCAATTATTTTTTAGGAATAAATAAATGAAACCAATTATTATTGTCGGAACGGTGGCCATTACCATTTCACTCATTCTGTATTCAAAAGGGATGATCCGGGTATTAAAAACACGGCTAATAACAAAAAATATTGCACGCCTGCTGACTACCGGCCTCATATCAGAAATAACTGCAGTTGCATGCATGTCCATTGGCTCAACGAAGCCAATCACGACACCTCATGGATTAATCGGCCTTGCTGGAATTTTAATCATGATAAATATTGTCATAACGAGTTGGAGAACAATTTCGCAAGGACACGAGAATGACACCATATCCGATAAGAAATACTTTTATTTCTTGTTTGCCTATGCTCTCTGGGTTATCGCTTATCTCACGGGAGTCATTATTGGTATGGGCAGAACCTGATGCTCAAAACGACTCTTAAATATATTTCCCTTGTATTCTATTTATTAATTCTTTCTGTTCTTTTTGGTCAATCTTTGCCAAAAGGAATATCTGTCCATCGGTTAAACAACGGACTCGAAGTTATTCTAATTGAAAACCAATCTCTCCCAATGGTTGGTGTAAATGTTGTTGTAAAGACAGGTTCAGCTTATGAAACTTTTTCTACCAGTGGAATGAGCCACATGCTGGAACATCTCCTATTCAACGGCACTACGTCAAGGACTCAAAAAGAACTTTATGATGATACAGACAGAATTGGGGGATACAACAATGCCAACACCGGAGAGTACTACACAAACTACATGATGGTCACACCGACCGAACACATCCAATCGGGAATGGAAATCCAAGGGGATATGCTGTTCCATTCCGTCCTTCCGGAAGAAAAATTTGAAAAAGAAAAAGGCATTGTACTCGAAGAAATCGCCCGGAGTCTAGCACACCCGGAAACCCAGATTGAACGAGATATTCAATCTATTTTATTTAAGGGGCATTCTTTATGGTTACCCACTTTGGGTACATATTCTACGATTGAATCATTATCATTGGACGCTGTAAGGCAATATTATAAAGGCAATTATTTACCCAATAATATGGTTTTGAGCATTATTGGGAATTTTGAAACAGAGAAAATGTTGGAATGGGTAAACGAGTTTTATGGTCAAGCCGCACCCGGAACAGTTTATCGTCCAACGGATTCTCAACTTTCTACCGGATTTAATGCGCCTGATTTTACTCATGGTAAATTATATCACCGATCTCATTCCGATTCAATAACTGTGATCCACCTTGTTTTTCAATTACCTGAAAATCCCGAACAGGGATTCATTGATTTATTGGATGAAAGTCTATCGGCTCAAATTGAATCTGTAGAAACAATGGTTAAGAAAAAATTCGGAAAAAATATTCTATCCCTAAACGCTGCCACACATGGTTCACCTATCGGAAATTTTCTTATTGTAAAATTAACCGGAGATTCAATGAATGATATGGACGGTGTTATCTCGCATATAACAGATGCAGTTCACGGCATGAAATTTTCCATGAATAAAGATGCAGTATCCACTTTTGCATCGAAAAATAAAACATCATTTTATAAAAGTCTCGAAAAACCTCACATGTTTGGTATTTATAACGCCCACATTTTTGCGGAAAAAGGGATCGATGGGTTTTTATCGACCTTTGATCCGACACTTTATGATAAAGCAGCCGAAAAGTTAAAACGATTCAAGCTTCGCGGAGATCCAACCGTAATTATCCATCATCCCATGGGAGAAAATAAAGAGGAATCAGTTGAGTCGACAAAAGCCCAATTATTTGATCATGATGGGTCCGGTACAACACTGATCGCAAAGCAAAATGCAAACAGCCCCTTGATGGCAGTCCATTATTTGTTTAAACACAAAGGCCGATTAGAGAATGAGTACGGAAAAGATGCCGCAAAAATATTACATGATTGTTTTGGCCAGCGCATGAAATCCGATGGGATTCAAAAAAAGATCGCTTCTTTTGGACTGTCGTTTACAGTCAATGATAATCCATTTATTCCGATGGATAATATCTATCTTCACGAGGATTTCGGATATATTCGAGTGGAAGGCCTTGCTGATGTATTGGAAAATAGCATTAGCTTTTTAAATGATGCATTTCTCAATTTTATTCCAACAAATGCTGAATTCACCAAAGCTGTTTCAAATTCCCATAGTGGTTTCGGTAGAATGATGGGGAAAAATGAAGCAAAGGACATGTTCGATAAGCTGGTAGATGAACAATGTTTTGGCCCTGATGAGCAAACAACTACCGCACCGGAACTTACCTATGACTCTTTACTCGCCTTTAAAAACAAATATTGGATCCCGGAGAATCTTATCGTTTCGGTCATTTCACCACAATCACCTAAATTGATTCAATCTCTATTTTCAGGTTTTGGCAATTCTCAAGATGCAGATTCTGAACTGGCCCATGATAAACTGTATCGGTTAAATACGGAAACCGTTTCCATAGAAGAGGGGGGAAGTGGTTCGCAATCATACCTTTTTTGGGGATTTATCAAAGAAATCGATCCAGCGGATAAACCGGGTTTAGCCGCTCTTTCCTTGGTTCTCGCTGATAAGATTGTTTTTGATATTCGGGAGAAACAAGGAATGGCTTATCGAATGTATGCCGGGATTAACATAAAGAACGATAAAGCATTATTTTCAATAAAATTTGGCACCCGACCGGAAAACGTAGAAGTACTTGTACCACAATTTCCAAAATTATTTTCACTGGATATGCTGGCAGATTTGGATGATGCAACGCTGGAGAAGTCCGTGAATATGTATTTGGGCAGAATGATGTTCCGTCGTCTCTCAAGCATCAACCAAGCCTATTACCTTGGACGTTCACAGTATTTTGATGGGGATATGAATACAGATGCCGAATTCCTGGAGAAATTGAAATCAGTGACCTTATACGATGTCAATCGTCTTGCAAAAAAATATTTGGATGGAGAAAATCCTATTTCAATTATTGTTCACTAATTAAACCTTTCGAAGGTTTAAAACCTTCGAAAGGTTAAGAAACCAATCATAGAAAGACTTATGAACCGCATTATTATTTTTTTATTCCCACTTTTAATCTCTTGCAAGGAACCGGACGTATTCGTTGCAGATTTTGAATCTCACGACATTCAGTTGACGATCAAAGCATCTGATCACTCTGCTGAATTATCTGATCAGGGAATTGTGAATGTAAACGCAGGATGGAATCTGTTTTCATTAAATGGGACAGTTCATGTTCATTCGTTTGAGATCGACGGGAAATCAGCGGACTTTCAATTATTTCAATCCGGTGATGTAGCAAATATTCCCGCTCACTTCAGAGATATACTCCCACCCGACGAACATCAAGGTGGTGTTCAAATCATTGCATTTAAATCCGGTGTGCAGAGATCAGTGCTATATTCAATTTCATATTCCGGGAAATTTTACGAAGCTGTAGAGGATATCCATTTTTCCAATGAAAATGTGGGTCGAGAAGTTGCTGCGACAATTTCTGAGCGGGGAGCCTATTTTAGTCCATTAGCCACCTACTATCCAACGGGGAACGAAACAATGACCAGTTTCAAACTCACTGCAAATATACCCGAAACCTGGGAATCCATCAGCGATGGCAATAGACTATCAAATGAAATCAAAAACGGCCGAAAAATTCAATCCTGGAACAACCCATATAAAAATGACGGTAACATGTTCATGGCGGCACCATTTGTTACTAAATCCACCTGGGTGGATGATATTGAAGTGGCCTGCTATTTTTTTGAAGCAGACACTGGATTGTTTGATCAATATCTCCCGGCGACGGCAGGATACATTCGCCAGTATTCTGAGTTGATCGGTCCATATCCGTATAAGCGATTTACCGTTGTAGAAAATTTCTTTCCTACCGGATACGGCATGCCAGCATGGACATTATTAGGGCAGCAAGTGATCCGACTTCCATTCATTGTCTATACATCTCTGGGGCATGAAGTACTTCATAACTGGTGGGGTAACAGCGTATACGTGGACTATGACCGGGGAAACTGGTGCGAATCCGCCACAGTTTACGGTGCAGATTACCGTTATAAACTACAGCAATCGCCGGAGGCCGCCAAAACGTACCGGAAGGATATTTTAAAGCAATATGCAAACTATGTAACAAAAGAAAATGATTTCCCCATTCGTGAATTCAAATCCCGCACCAGTAAAGAAACACGGACGATTGGCTATAACAAAGCTATGATGGTTTTTCACATGATTGAGGAAGAAATCGGGAAAGAGCCGTTTTTTGAAGCCTGGAAACAAATTAATTCAAATTACAGAGAGCAGAAAATATCCTGGGAAGAATGGATTTCTATGTTTGAACAAACGTCAGGTAAAGACCTGGGTACTATTATTCCACAATGGATTGATCAGGATGGTGCACCCATATTAGGATTGAAGATTGATTCGGTAGATGAAAATTTAATCCATTTTACTATTGAAGAAAGCAGCGATAAAAACTATAAACTTTCTGTTCCGGTTCGTTATGATACCGGTATTGATACAACCGTTGTTTTGAATTCACCATCCTCATCCTTCTCAATGAATATACCCGCAGGTATATCTACCATTTCAATCGATCCTGATTTTCATTTATTTCGCAGACTCTATCCTGAAGAAATTGAACCGATTATTTCAGCAACACTTGGAAATAAAAATAAACATTTCTATGGGGATGCTGACCAAAACTTATTTAAACAATTCGCTGATAATATTTCGGATGGCGATATCACCATTGAAAGTTTGAATGCGTTTAAAGATGCCGGTCGATCAAGCCTCCCTGTTGTGCTTAATCCAACTGATGTGCCATCATACATTTCTTCCCGAATATCTATTGGCCAAAGTCATATAACAATCAATGTAAACACGTTTCCCTTAATCGGGCACACGTTTATTTTTACGGGAAAAGACTGGAATGGGATAAAAAATTATATGGTTATTTTGTCTCATGATTATCAATCGCTTCCGCGGATTGGTCAACTGGTTCCCCATTATGGGAAATACTCTTTTTTGGTATTCGAGGGATCGAAAAACGTGGGCAAAGGTCAATGGGATGTGACCGAATCACCATTGAAGAAAAAGTTTCGTTAGTCAGGGTGTTTTAGCTACGAAGAAGGCTGAGTTACACTAATGTTTTCTACTGATAAGA
>CAZBEY010000101.1:0-5334 GCA_964491015.1 uncultured bacterium
TTAAAGTCAGCGCGGGCATAATCTTCTTTAAACATCCAGGCAATTGCATAAAAATGCGGATGTTGCCAAAGAAACATAATTGCAAATAATATCCAGGCTCCGGTCCCCAATTCACCTGTGGAAGCAGCCCAGCCACCCATAGGTGGTAATGCACCGGGGATAGATCCTATTGACGTATTTAACCATGTTATTTTTTTCAGTGGCGTGTATACTAGTATATAGAGAAAAGATGTCATTATGGATAAAAATCCGGTTAATAAATTTATTTTATATGCCAAAAATACAGTGCCGAATACTACTAAAATAACGCCAAATATCAAAGCATCCGCCGGTGGAATTACCCCGGTTGGAATTGGTCGGTTTTTTGTCCTGTCCATTAATTTATCAGAATCTCTTTCCAGATAATGATTTAATGCTCCTGACCCCCCTGCTGTTAATGCAGTTCCGAACAATACCATCCCCAAACGACTCCAAGAATCAATACCGTTCCCACCTAAATAATAACCCAGGACTGTTGTAACCAATACCAGAGACATAATATTGGGTTTCAACAGCTCAATGTAGGATGAAATAACCATTTGAAACGGTCTGTTAGTGAGTCCCATTTAATTCCCTCTCAAAAACGATAGATCGGATAATCTTAATAATAATAAGAAACAAGTTCCCATCACAATTGCTCCATTTGTTACATGAAAACTGGTGATATATGGACCTTTTGTTGACCATATAGTAAAAGCCCCAAGAAGGATTTGAATCCCAATCAATGCGTCCAATAAAAAAAGGTTTCTTCTAATTGTTTTTGAATAATGATTCTTTTTTTTCATCATTTTATTGTGAGTAATCAATACCAGAATAAAAATGATTACTGCACCTAACCGATGGACAAAATGGATAAGAACCTGAAAGAATGTGACGTCAGGAAGATCCATTTCGAATCGCCAATTATTAATATTATTTAACACGGATTCATTCAATATTGGAAACCAAGAACCTGCCATGGTCGGGAAATCATAAATGGCTAATCCGGCTTCAGCATGTCTCATCCAAGCGCCAAGAATCAATTGAACATAAACAGCGATCAACAAAGCCAATACATAAGAATAGTTTTCATCTTTGGCAATATGTTTTCCTTCATTCACCCCTATTGATAATGAAAAAGCAATCAATATAACAATTAAAAAAAAAGTCTGGGCAACAACACCATGAAGAAGTGAAATGGAAACAGGCAAAAAGAATAGTACCGTTAAGCCACCGAGAAGACCCTGAACGATTACCAAAACCAATGCAGTATATCCAAGTATTTTGACGGGTTTTCTTATTTCTTTAAGTCCAAGCCAAAAAGCCATGATCATTGTTAATGCGCCTAATAAGGTAGCAAGCATCCGATGACCATGTTCATAAAAAATACCTCCAACCATATCCGCCCAAGGATAAGCAAACATTGGGTATCCGTAAGTGGTTGGCCAATCGGGAACCGAGAGGCCTGCATCATGGCTCTTAACCAAGGCACCAACAAATATTAAAAAGAGAGTTACCGTTACAACAAATTTTGAATACAATCTGAGTATCTTAGTATAAGATTTGGTCATTTAGAAACAACCTTTTTTAAATATTAATGCACATAAAAAATCACTTGATTGAAAGTATCATCAATAGAGCAGAGGATCCTACCAATCATCATCCCATTCATCTTCCTCATTTAATAATGCCTCTTGCTCTACCAGCCAGGCATCGTACCCTTCCTGGTCATATACGGTCAGAAACCCCTTCATTCTGTAATGCCCCATTCCACATAATTGAGCGCAAGCAATTTCGAATCCTTTTCCTTCTCTCAGAGTCCCCTCCATTGATTTTAAAAATTCGTCGGTGGTGATGGTTGCTTCGAAATGAACCGGAATATTCATCCCGGGTATTGCATCCTGTTTAACCCGCAATTCCGGAAGAGAAAAGCTATGAATTACATCTTTCGTAGAAAGATCGAGTCTTATCTTTTTATGAACTGGAATATGAAGTTGATTAATGGTAACAAAATCATCTTGACCAAATTCAGAAGAACGATCCAGTCCTACCGGATTATCCATTTCATCAACTAATTCGGGTCTTGTTTCCCCAAATTTTCTATCTGGGCCGGGATAATGGATATTCCATGTAAACTGCTGAGCAACAACCCTCATATGGACAACGTCACTTCCAGAATCCGGAACATTATTAACCCTGTTCGCCCAAACAGGAAGCGCAAAACCAACCAAAATAATCATTTCAATAATCGCTACAACGACTTCCAGAACTGATGATATATGCGACTTCACCCCTTCCGGATCTGCTTTTGGTTGTTTCGAAGCGCGAAATTTTACAAGAGAAATAATAAAAAATAATCCCCAACCTAAAAACAGCACCAGCATCAACCAGTGCACCAATCCTAAAATTTCATCAATGGCTGCCCCATCTGTAGATGCATTGATAGGTAAACCAATATTTCGTAGTATTTCAATCATTAATGTTTATTTCCTTATTGATTGTTTTCTTGGTTCACGAATGTATTAGCTTTATTTCTAAAGGATATAATGTTCGCAACAACTGCTGATAATACACTTCCAATGACAAGTAATAATGCAATAATAGCTCCATTCATGCCGTGGGTAGCGGGGGAATCAGGGTCTCCAAAACAAGTTGCACAAGCCCAAACCGATTCAGTCAATAATAACATTAATATTATGGATACGAATATTTTTTTCATTATAAATCTTTCAATTTTTTATAGACTGCTTTCCCATAAATCAACAGTGCAATTCCACAAAATAATGATAAAAAAGCTATGGTCGTTGACAGTTCGTCAGATGGTTGCTGGAATTCATAAATGGCGAACCAAATTGTGATAATGAATGACATGGCAATAAAAAACAGGTGGAATGTTTTTAAAGTAATCATCGAAAGTTTACCTGATCTATTACTGATACAGTTGGAAGAAAGATAAGTAGAAAAAAGAAGAATACGGTTACCATCAGTATCCATTTTATCATGGTTTTTTCAGAAATCAAATGCATAAAATAACTGGCAACCAATGATCCCTTAACAGTTGCAATAGAAAGGGCTAAGAATATGGCTTCGCCCATAGTCAGGTTCAGATAAGATGCCCCAACGGTCACCAAGGTTAAAACAGCCAAAATACTGAAGATCATTATATAAACCTTTACATGATTTTTAACTTCTGCTGTTGTTGCTTGTGCGTTCATTTTATTTACTCCTATAATAGATAAAGTACCGGAAAAAGAAAAATCCATACCAGATCAACAAAGTGCCAATATAATCCGGCAGTTTCAATCCGATTAGTAAAATGTTCTGGTTCTGTTTGCCACATTTTTGATCCAGCTCCAAAAAAATATCCATTTACAATCATTCCCCCGATAATATGCAGCATGTGTAACCCAGTCAGCGTAAAGTAAATAGCCATAAATGTATTTGTTGATGGATATAAACCGTGATGAAATTTTGCAGAATATTCGAAATATTTAATTACCAGGAACCCAGCGGCACACAGTAGAGTCAACCCCATATATAGCTTATACTTTTTAAAATCATTTAATTTTAAGGAAGCCCAGGACATAACCATCGTCACACTGGAAGAAATCAATATTAGTGTATTCAGGGTGGCTAATGGTATATTTAAAACACGACCCCATTCATGGAAGGCACCCTCAGCAGCTCCAAGTCTTAAGAATACATAGGCAGAAAATAAGCCCCCAAAAAGCATGACTTCAGATGCTAAAAACAGCCATATCCCAATCTTGGAATTGATTAATCCGGTGTCAGGTCTTTCTTCAATTGTATATGGAATTTCCATTAATTATTACCCTTTATTTGGTTCGGTTTGTGGAGTATAATCCTGATCTTTTCCTGGGAGACTATATTCATATGCTCCTCTAAATACCACTGGAATTTTTTCGAAATTTTTGTGAGGTAAAGGGGGTGAAGGCGCTGTCCATTCTAAAGTAGTAGATTTCCATGGATTTCTATCAACTTTCTTCCCGTTTTTAATACTATACAATATATTAATAATGAATGGAATTTGAGCCAAGCCTAACATCCATGCTGATATAGACATAAATTCATTCCATTGGATAACACCAGAAGCATGCGCATATTGTAATCCACCATCCCAAAGTCTCCGGGAAACGCCAGCGAGTCCCTGAATAAACATGGGCATAAAAACACCATTCATAAATATAAGGGAAGGCCAAAAATGAATTTTTCCAAGTACTTCATTCAATTTTCTCCCGGTTATTTTTGGAAACCAGTAATAAATACCTGCAAATAATGCAAAAATAGTTCCCGGAGCCACCACATAATGAAAATGCCCAATTACATAGTATGTATCATGAAGGTGAATATCTGAGGCGGACAACCCCAAGGGTAACCCGGTGAGCCCTCCAATTCCAAACATAGGCAGGAAAGCAAGAGCAAAGAGCATTGGTGTATTAAATCGAATGGATCCACCCCAAAGTGAAATGAACAAAGCTGATAAAATAATCACTGACGGAATCGAGATAATCATGGTAGTTGTTTGAAAAAAGGAACTCATGGTACTTCCCATACCTGTAATAAACATATGATGGGCCCATACAATAAAAGACATAAACCCCAAAAAGACAGAACCATAAACCATTGACTTATATCCCCAAAGAGGTTTGCGTGTATTATTGGCAATCACTTCAGCTACAATACCCATAGCCGGTAAAATTAGTACATATACCTCCGGATGAGCTAAAAACCAAAATAAATGCTGCCAAAGGAGAGGGCTTCCACCTCCACTAACAGCCAATTGTTCTCCTGATACAATTAATCCGCTGGGTAAGAAAAAACTGGTACCGGCCAGGCGATCCATTAACTGCAAGACAGCAGCCGATTCCAGCGGGGGGAATGCCAACAAAAGAAGGAACGATGTTATAAATTGAGACCAAATAAAAAATGGAAGTCTCATCCAGGACAGCCCAGGAGCCCTTAGTTGAATAATTGTTGTAATAATATTAACCGATCCCAACAATGAAGAGGTAATTAAAAAAATCATTCCAATCAACCAGATGGTTTGCCCCACTTCAATGTCTGCCAAAGGCGGATAAGATGTCCAGCCGGAGCGCGCCGCACCTTCCGGTGAAAAAAAGCTGCTGATCATTATGGTTCCACCTATAAAATAACTCCAATAACTAGCCATATTTAGTTTGGGGAATGCCATATCAGGTGCACCAATCTGTAGCGGAATAAAATAGTTGCCAAAGGCTCCGACAGCCAAAGGGACTACACCCAAAAATATCATAATGGTGCCATGCATGGCACCAA
>CAZBEY010000102.1:0-5218 GCA_964491015.1 uncultured bacterium
GTTTTGTTCACATAATAGGGGTTTATGTGTACACTTTTGTCTACTTTTGTCATATCAATCACGAAATTTAGACAGTAACAGTCGTTACAAATGATAATAAAATAATAGTCAGGAGAGTTGAGCTGGTAGCATGTTTCACCAACGGATTATGAGTCTGCTGCTCTTCTGACGATAAAACACACCGCGTATACCTAATGACAGATTTCGGGTTTGTTCGTAACATTCTTTAGGCATATCTCAAACGTTGAAAAGGATTGGTTTTTGGAGTATGTTTTAGAAAATAATACCCACAAGGAGTTCGATTAAGATAGAATTGAGGAGTAGTGTCAAATAAAAAGGTTAGCGTTTTTGCATCGGAAATTATTTTATATGAACAGGACCGTGATACTTTTTACTTTTTGAGGGTACTTAATTATGAAAATCAGTCAATTGATAGTTAAGATTATAATGGGTCATGCAGGTTAATCGCACTCTTACGCTCTTTGTTGCATTTCTAATTTATACTTATTGTGTTTATGCCCAGCCAGCAGATGTGAAATTCGATCATTTGACTGTGGAGGATGGTCTTTCAAATGGCGCAGTATATGCAATTTTGCAGGACAGTCGTGGATTTATGTGGTTTGGTACTCGTTTTGGACTTAACCGTTATGATGGATTGGAGTTCAAAGTATTTGGACATGATCCCAAGAATCCTAACAGTCTTCCCGGTTATCAGGTCACAGCGATATGTGAGGATTGGACGGGAGCCATCTGGGTAGGCACATTCAACGGTGGTTTAGCTAAATTTGATCGCAAAACTGAACAATTCACTAATTATTTTCAGGATTCTGCCGATCCTAACACAATCAGCAGCAATTTTATAACTGCCATTTATGAAGATTCACAACAAAATCTCTGGGTTGGTACAGAAAACGGCTTAAATAAGTATAACCGAAATCAAAATTCATTTATTACGTATTACCATGATCCTGTTGATTCCCAATCTATTTGCAACAACAGGATAACCTCCTTCTGTGAAATTCCTTCCGGGACACTATGGATTGGAACGAAAAGCGGTTCGTTAATAAAAATAGATCTGAAAAGCAGTTTTATCGAAAACCTGCAAGATAATCCCTTCAGGCCAACCAAAGCTGCCACGAATATTATTACAAGTCTGGTTGGCGATCCGAATGAAAATATCCTTTGGGTGACAATGTTCCCTATTGGTCTCATCAAAGTTAAACTCAATAATATGGAAATAAATTTCTACAGAATCAGTACTGATGACCCAAACATGGCCAGTACGAATGGTCTTTTTTCATCAGTAATGGATGAAAACGGGAACCTCTGGATGGGTTCAGTGGATGGAGTTACATTTTTTAATCCCACCCGGGAAGAATACGTATATAATCGGTTTGATGAATACAATCCGTTCAGTGTCAGTGACTATGTTATCCAGAAAACCTATATTGATAATCAGGGGATTCTATGGGTTGGGACCGCCTCGAAGGGGGTAGACAAATTTAATCCCAAGAGACTCAGATTTGATCATATAAAGCAATCAGAAAAGAATCCCGAAGGATTTCAAGGTACAAATGTCTTCTCGTTTGACGAGGATAAAGAGGGACTTATCTGGATTGGAGCGACTCCTAAAGGAACAAATAGGTTTGATCCTATTTCAGGTACATTTAAATATTATCAGAGTGATGATAGTGACCCAGAGGTCTGGAGTAGGAATTATGTAAAACAAGTTTTAGTAGATCATTATAATAAAATCTGGATCGGAACTTTTGCTGCGGGATTATTTGAACTTGATCCAATTACGGAAAATATTAACCATTATCGTCATGTACCCGACCAACCCAGAAGCATCAGTGATAATGATATTTATGCTCTTTATGAAACCATGGATGGAACTTTATGGGTAGGTACACAGGGAGGAGGCTTAAACCGGTTTAATCGGGAATCTGGCAGTTTCACTCACTTCACTCATGATCCATCAGATACGCTTAGTATAAGCAGCAATGATATTTATGTAATTTTTGAAGATCATTCCGGTACACTCTGGATTGGAACTGCAGATGGCGGATTGAACCGATATGAACCATTGTCCGAATCATTCACAGCATTATTGGTTTCGGACGAAAATAGAAATTCCATTAGTAGTAATTGTGTGTTGTCTCTATTTGAAGATGCCCGGAATAATTTATGGATCGGAACTCGGAGTGGAGGATTAAATAAATTAAACCCTGATCGGAAGACCTTTTCAATCTTGGATTTAGGGGATGAACCCAGCAATCTTGAGATTGCTAGTATTCTTCAGGATGATGACGGATTTCTTTGGTTGGGGACTACAAACGGTATTTTAAAAGCCGATCCCGATAGCGGACTGGTCAACAGTTATCATGTGAAAGATGGCCTTCAGAGTAGCCAGTTTTATTACAGTTCCAGCCTGAAAGACAGCCGCGGTTATTTTTATTTCGGTGGTGTCAATGGTTTTAATCGCTTTCATCCCGACTCCATCGTTAATAACAATCATTTACCCCCGGTAGTGATCACTGATTTCAAGATCAATTATGAGGAAGTACCAATCGGTCTTAGGGATGATGGTAGAATAATTTTGAAAGAGTCCATTACTCAAACAAAAGAACTCACCCTTACTCATAATGATAAGACAGTTTCATTTACCTTTGCAGCGCTGGATTATTCTGATCCCGCCAGAAATCGATTTGCTTATTATTTGGAAGGATTTGATGATAATTGGATTCAAGCCGGGTTTCGTCGGTTTGTCACTTACACCAGTCTTGCACCGGGACAATATACATTCCAGGTGAAAGCGTCCAATAATGACGGTGTTTGGAACCACAAAGGGGTTTCCCTGGCGATTACGGTTCTACCTCCGTTCTGGAAGACCTGGTGGTTTATACTTTGTGAAATTCTGCTCCTTGGAGCTATTGTTTCAGCAGGATTTTTTATGCGCCTCAGAGCGGTAGAAAAACGAGAACGGCGAAAGGCCCATGAACAGCAAATGAAGTTGAAACTGGACCACCAACAGAGGGAACTGGTGACCAAATCTATGGATTTGATTGAAAAGCAAGATTTTCTTGAAGAAATATTATACGATATGAAATTGATCAAAGAAGCAAAGCCGCAAGAACAAGCAAGGATATTGCGTCAGCTAATGCAGCGGTTATCCCACCTGACATCATTTAATCATGTCTGGGAGGAGTTCGAAAAATGGTTTACGGAAATCCACACTGGATTTATTCATGATCTGAGTCGGGATTTCCCCAAACTATCAGCTCAAGAAATCAAAGTATGTGCTTTATTGCGTTTAAATATGCAATCAAAAGAAATCGCAGGTCTCATGAACATAGAACCGGCCACGGTTGAGATCTATCGTTACCGGATTCGAAAAAAACTGGGATTAAGTAAAGGTAAAAATTTAATAAAATTTATTTCAAAATATTAATTATACCATATTTGCCGACGGTACTCCAGTATGGCATGGCTTTTCACTGTATAGGTTTTGTATAGGTGACACTCCCCTATATATCTCTATAAACTTTGGTAGTCAAAAATCAACAAAGAGGTATAACATGAATAAGCTGTATAAATTAATATTGTCATCTATTTTTTTAATTTTCGTGCTGATGTTTAAAGGTATGCGACCATTTGATCAAGACCATTCAGCAATATATCAGAATACCAACCGACAGTCTTGTACGATCGGTGTAGCTTCCGGATCGGCAACCGAAGATGGGCGGCCTCTAGTGTGGAAAACCAGGGATTATGTAAATAATGAAAATACACGGGTTCGATTCAATACATCTCAAAGATATTCTGTACTGATGGTTACTACAATCGGACATAATTGGCCTGTAATGGGTGTAAATGAAAAAGGGTTTTCAATGGTATTTTCATTGTCCGATGATTTACCTCAAGGTAGTGGTATGTATAGTACTAATTTGATGCAGTACGGTTTAGCTAACTGCGCAACTATAGCTGACTTTGAAAATGTTTTAGATAGTACGAATATAACGGGCAGGGCAACGCACAACAATTTTGCTGCAATAGACACGACAGGCGCAGCAAAAATATTTGAAGTAGCAGGATCAGAATATTGGACTTATGATGCGAATGATACCCTTGATGCTCCAAACGGGTACCTTGTCAGGACTAATTTTTCGCCCACTCATGGTACTAGTGAAGAAGTGGGAATTGAACGATATTTACGATCTAGAGATTTGTGTGAAGAATTTATCTCCGGTGATTCACTGAATTACAAGAGTCTTATGCGTTATCACATGCGTGACTTTGCAACACCTACCGGAGATCCTCTAGAAATTCCGTTTACAGGCGTTTCCCAATTTACGCAATTAGGGGTTCCCCCTGGCGGTTACTGCAACATAATCACAATTGCAAATTTTTTATCTGAGGCTTCATCGGTAATACAAGGAGTTCTGCCAGAAGAGAGTCCTGCTTTGTCAACAATGTGGACCATATTGGGGATGCCGGCTACCTCGATCGCAATTCCATATTGGCCGGTTGGTGCTCCTCCCGCTCAAGCCTCCGGAGCGGGAGTCAATGAGCTGGCACTGGGCGCTCGTCAGATCCGGTCTGAAGTACAGCATGATTTTTCATGGGTTCAATATGGCATTCAATATGAATATATTGATACATACGATTTACTTGACGGAAACGGAGGAGGAATCTGGCCGATTATTTATCCCGCTGAGGATTCAATTTTCCAAACCACCGATAGTCTGATGACAATCTGGCGGAACAATGGTGTTGACTCGTCAGCTATGCTGTTATATTCATCTTTATTCGCAGAAACTGGTGTTACAATTCTCAACGATGCTTATACATATCTGCTTGAAACTGTTTCGATTTCTGATATGCAATCTATGCCTTCAGAGTTTTCACTTTTTCAGAACTACCCCAACCCTTTCAACCCGGTTACAACGATACAATATGAGCTACCCAAAAGGACAGAGGTCCAAATTCGTATTTACGACCTGCTTGGCAGAAAAATAGCGACACTTGTCAATCAAATTCAAGACGCTGGCTTCAAATCAATTCAATGGAACGCCACCGATGATCATGGCAAACCAGTCAGTGCTGGATCATATTTATACCAGATTAAGGCTGGAGAGTTAGTGCAGACCAAGAAGATGGTGCTGTTGAAATGAGTGCCAAGCTAAGCTACTCTAAATCTATCCGGGTGCGGAAAGAA
>CAZBEY010000103.1:0-5146 GCA_964491015.1 uncultured bacterium
GCAAAATCCCAGTTTACAAGGTTCCAGTAGGCATCCACATATTTAGGTCTGGCATTACGATAATCAATATAATATGCATGTTCCCATATATCTATCGTGAGGAGGGCAGTCTTCCCGTGTGCTAGCGCAGAATCAGCATTATTTGTATTCATGATTGCCAGTTCGTCACCTTCCTTCACCAACCAGGTCCATCCGCTGCCAAAATTCGTAACAGCATTTTTGGAAAACTGTGCTTTGAAATTATCAAAAGATCCGAAGGACTTGACGATCGCATCAGCCACCGCATTTTTGGGCTTTCCACCGCCATTAGGATCGAGAGATTTCCAGTAAAACGAGTGATTCCAAACTTGAGCGGCATTGTTAAACAATCCACCCTGCGCATTTTTCACGATTTCTTCTAGTGAGCTATTTTCAAAATCAGTTCCGGCAATAAGATTATTAAGATTGGTTACATAAGCTTGATGATGCTTACCATAGTGGTATTCAAGCGTTTCAGCTGAAATGTAAGGTTCTAAATCATTTATACTGTAAGGTAATTCAGGTAATTCGTGTTTCATTTTATTCTTTCTGTAAGTTATTGGCGAAATATTGCTTAAGGAAAATAATAATAATTAGGAATTATTCCTATTTAGATTTTAATAAAAATTATTCGGCAACTTTTGGATTTTTTTTATTTTAAGATCGTTTACGCTAACCTTTGGGGATACGGAAATAAATCTTCAAGGGTTTTAACCCTTCCAAATTCATCTTTATGAATAACATGATTTCGATTAAAACCTGAATAATTATTCAATCCTGATGCAGCTGCGAGCGCGTTCAAACCATTACGCAGAGTAATTATATAATTAAGAACACGCCATTGTTTTTCCTCAACTACCAGTGCTTTCTGGTGCTTGGGATCAGTCGTAGCCACCCCGACGGGACATTTATTTGTATGACATTTCATGGCACCAATACATCCGACTGATACCATCATTCCTCTGGCAATATTAACGAGGTCCGCTCCCATTCCCATAGCAATGGCAATTTTATCCGGACTGAATAATTTGCCGCTGGCAAACACTTTCACTCGATCCCTTACGCCATATTTTCTCAATGCATTATCCAGGTAGATTAATCCCGACTTGACGGGAAGCCCCATGGTATCAGCCATTTCCTGGTAGGTTGCGCCGGAGCCTCCCTCACCTCCATCAACAGTAATGGCGTCGGGGCCTCGATCAGTTAAGGCCATCTCCTTGCATAATTCATTTACGGTGTCCCTCCCACCCATGACTACTTTTATTCCAACGGGTTTTCCACCCAGTTCTCTTAATTCATCTATAAAATCAAAAAGAGACCCTATATCATGAAATTGGCGATGACGGTTAGGTGAATCCACATTATGCCAAGGGGTGACGCCTCGGATAGCGGCTATTTCTTCATTCACTTTATTTCCTTCTACATGGCCGCCGCGAATTTTCGCCCCCTGAGCCAATTTTAATTCAAACATCGCAACTTGGGAATGACTTGCAATATCTTTGAATTTCTCTTTTGAAAAGTCTCCGTTGTCTTCACGAACACCAAACAATCCAGGACCTATTTGCATAATGACATCGCCGCCACCCAGCAAATGATAACTTGCCAATCCACCCTCTCCTGTATGCACCCAGGATCCTTTTGCTTTTCCTAATCCCAAACTCATGGAACTAATGGCATTTTCACCCAGAGCGCCAAAACTCATGGCACTCATACCAACTGGTCCATTAATTTTCCATGGAGTGTGACACAGTGGACCAATAACGATGGCATCTTCATCCCTGAGCAGCCAAGGCTGTACTTCAACTTCCTCCAAATGTTCTGTTCTGGAAAATAGTCCTTCAATCCCTACATATCTTTTTGTTTTGAGTTTTGGATCACACACAACATGCATCTCTTCTGCTAATTTCGGGAACATGGAATTTCTCAGAAACCAACCTGGCTTATTAAAATCCCTCTTTGACCCAAATGCAATGAGTGTTTTCATGTATTTTCCAGCCACAACAATATTTTGAAAATCCATCCGGCTGAAAGGTTTTCCTTCGTTGTCAGAATCAAACATATATTGTCTTAGCTCCGGTCCCATCATCTCAAAGACATAACGTATCCGCCCCAGTAAAGGAAAATTGCGTAAAACTGAATGTTGACTTTGACGCTTATCAATTACATACCAGACGAAAAAAACAACCGGTGGTACTGTGACAACGATAACCGCAAATATTAGAAGAGTAGTTATGATAATTTGATTCATATTTATCACTTAACGATTAAGATTGGACATTCACAATTTTCCATCACTTTCAGAGGTTTGCTGCCTATAAAAAATTTAGTTAGGGGACTTTTAGAAGAAACTCCCATGACGATTATATGGTTAGTACCGGCTTCATTTATTATCATTTCAACCGGATCCCCAACTTTAAAATAATTCCGGTATTCAATCCCAGTCCGACTCATAAACTTTCCGGCTCGTTCCGCCGCTTTTTTATATCCTTTGCCAAAATGTTTACGCTTACTGACTGTAAGTATATCTACGCCAATGCCAAATGCTTGCGCCACACGTGCGCCATATTTAACCGCTTTTTTTGTACCGGATGAATCATCTACAGCTAATAGAATTCTGTATGTTTGAGATAAATTAATTTTATTCACCACCAGTATTGAACTGCCTATATATTGAATCAAATCGTGTGCCATTCGACGCTTTTGACTACCGCCAATGATAGTCACATCATACAGCCCCGTATGTACTTCATCCCTGAGTTCTGAAATAATATCACCATTTCTTAAAATAAGATTTACATCTTCGCAAAATGTACCTTTTAGATAAACTTCTGCACGGGTTGCATGTGTTTGTATGACTGTATTTTTTGGAAAGCCGGATTCAATGAACTGTGATTCGATGTAAGAATGGTCTGATAAATAGTTAAAAGCCCACTCTAATACGTCCATTCCAGGCCGATCAAATTCCCAGGATTCCATACGGTCATGAGCGAGACTGACAACTTTTTTACTAAATCCACTAATCTTTTCTCCCACATCCACTATGGTTGTCGATGCTTTAAATGCGCGAGAAATTTTCATCCCAACTTCGAGAGTTGGACCGGAATATTTTTTACTGCTAACTGCAATTAATATTTTCATGAATATCCTATATTAATACCATTTTATTTGAAAAACAGCCAATAAGTGTTTGAATACATTATGAGAAGAATAATGGACATTAGTCCTACTTTCCATCCGATTTTTAAAAAATCTTTAGCACGCACTAGTCCACTTGAGTAAATAATGGTACAGGCAGGCGCTGCTACGGCGGTAAAATATCCAAAAGCAGATGCAACAACAGTTACTAAACCCAAGTGCAGTGTGTCTCCGCCTAAATTCATCGTAATGGGACCCAGTACAGCGACTGTTGCCGAACTGGATAATATATTCGCCAGCGTTGTAGTAATAAGAACAATAATTGTATCTGTAATAAATGGGAAAACATCCATGATTGACTCAAAATAATGAACGATATGGTTTGCCATCCAAAATGCAGCACCTGTCGACTTAATATTCGATCCCAATGATATGGTTGCACCAAATAGTATTATGACCCCCCAGTTTGTATTACGGCTTAAATCTTCCCATCTTACAAAACCAGCTATTAAATAAAATAAAACTCCCGCCAATGCTATGCTCCCCAATCCCAACGTATCACTTAAAAATATCCAGCCACAAAAAACCAGGAAGAAAATAAAACCGGCTACGGTGCTTCGGCCGGTTAATTCGGGAGATTTCGCTACCTGGACGACTAATTTTCGCACACCTGTATCCAATTGTTTGTGTTCCGGAATAAAACTTTTCATCAATAACCAAGATAAGATAGGAATTTGTATTAACACCAACGGATACAAGCGAACCATCCAATCCAAATAAGAAATAGATTTGTCATAGTCTTTTAAATATGAAACCATGATCACATTTCGTCCTCCGCCGGAAGGCGTACCGATGGAACCAATTAAAGCGCCATAAGCAATCGCAAATAATAAAACAGCGCTCAATCCACGAACCTTCTCTCTATCCTCAGATGTATACTTAATCAGTGTCAATCCAATGGGAAGCATTAGAGCTGCGACTGTGTGTCCACCGATAAATGAAGACATAATAGCTGAAATGGCTGTAAATCCAAAAACAATATTATTAGTTTTATGTCCGGTAAGTCTGATGATTCCAAGAGCGATTCGCTTATCCCAACCCTGTTGAATAATCGCAACGGCCAACATGAGTGAACCCATGATAAAAAATACAGCATCATTCATGAATGAGTGTGAAATCTCTTCGGGTCCACCGATGCCCAATACGACTTCCATAACCAGAATATAAAGTGCTATCGCCGGCAAAGGGATGGGCTCAGTGATTATCATCATTAGAGCTGTGATGACGATAATAATAATTCGATATCCTTCAACAGTCAGTCCGGGAGGCGCAGGGAAAAATAACAGAATGATTCCCATTAGCATGGTAATGAGAAACCATTTCTTCTGGGTCGCCCAAAAAAGAAAATTAGTTAAGGAATGTTGTGAAAAGCCTAACATAAAGTGTACCAATTTAGCATGTTATTTTTATCAATGTGTACACTCACTCGGAAACCGAGAGCCATCTTCAAGAATCGCCCATTTCCAAATGGGGACTCGTTTTTTTAATTCTACAATGAACCACGACATTGCATCAATTCCTTCCTGACGATGCTTGGACCAAATCGCCACATGAAGACTAGTCTCTCCCACATTTACTTTTCCAACCCGATGTTTACAGAATAAATCATGAATGGGGAATTTATTCACTGTATCCTCTGCCAATTTCTGCAGCTCACTCTTGGCCATCCCTTCATATTGTTCATATTCCAGCGCTGTAATATTTTTCTCGTGTTCTGTAGCTCTGACTCGACCATTAAAAACCAACTCCGCCCCCTCCTGCTTGCGTGAATCATCCGGGGGAAAAGGAACAATGGAACCATTAGCTATCTCAATTTTAATCATTGATTAAGTATAGATATTTATTGCGCCATTTGTACATTTTGCGGCATTTATCAACCTCCCTGCACCGGTGGAATGAAGGCCACTTCATCCCCATCATTCAATTCAGTATC
>CAZBEY010000104.1:0-5012 GCA_964491015.1 uncultured bacterium
TTCGGGTGAGCCAATATCCAAAAATATTCCTGTTCGAAGAATAATCAAAATCAACGATAAGTAGCTTACCTCCATCTTTCAATACTCGATTAATTTCCGCCATTGCTCTATTTCCTTTTGGATAGCCGGAAAATGCCATTGTATTTATTATCGTATCGAAATAACCGTCTGGGTAAGGAAGTTCTTCAACGTTAGCCCACTGAAGATTCGCTTTGACGTCGTTTTTTGAAAGATTTTTTCTCGCAATCTCGATCATACTTTCATTGAAATCAATTCCATAAGTTTCGTAACCACCTGCATATTGAAGCAAAAGATACCCAGTTCCAAAAGAAACTTCTAGAACTCGATTTCCCTGTATATGCGGGATTGCAGATGATATCCACTTTTTCCATACAGGGAGATATTTAACTGATAAATCATAAACTTTGGTGTATTTCGAATAAGCTTTATTGAGTTTTTCTGTATATTCAAGTGAATTTTCTGTTTCTTTTGAGTATACGATTTTCTTTTCATTGACTCTAATAAGCATAAGTATCCCTTCTTAGGGCAGCTAACCCGCGTGTATATTTCACGCTGGTTAAGCGGGTGCAAAGCGCCCGATTAACGGTAGAAATACCCCGCTTGAAAAGTTTTGATTCCTTGACGATCATGTAAGAATATAACTCTATTATTTCTTCGAAACTCCAAATTCACGCTACCGGCATTTCAGGCCGGGCTGATTGGTTGTTAGAACCGCTAAACTCTGTTACTTTTTTATTCACCAAACGGAATTGTAGTTCCGTCTTGATCGGTTTTTATTAGCAAGATATTTCCATGAAAGTAGTCTCCTCCTTGACCTACTATGATATATCCTCCATCATTAGTCTGCTGTACTGAATAACCAACCTCATAACTATCTTGATAAATATTATACGCCCGAGTCCATTCGCTGTTGCCTTGGGAATCTGTCTTGATCAGCCATAGGTCACCTTCGTTAATACTACTACAATTAATGCACCCCGTGATAATGTACCCGCCATCAAGGGTTTGTACAACTGAATAACCGCCTTCCTGGAACCACCCAGTAGAAGGATTGTACACGAAGATAGAATTCCATTCCTCGTTTCCATTGGCATCGGTTTTAATAAGCCAAACATCGGATTCCATTGAAGAAGGTAATATCGATCCAGCAATAATATAACCGCCGTCCAACGTTTTTTGAACCGATCGCCCTACCGAATAATAATCACCTTCAAATGTTTGTTCCCATTCTTCATTACCTTCTGAATCTGTTTTAATTAGCCAAACCATCCGGACTTTATTTCCAGTAATAATAAATCCACCATCGTTCGTTTGCTGGACAGAATACCCTACCTCTCCAGAGTCTCCACCAAAAGATTTATGCCACTCTTCATTACCTTGGGAATCTGTTTTGACTAACAATAGATCAGATTCAGGTGAACCAGCAAGAGCACCTTTAGTACGCCCAGTAACAATGAATCCACCATCAAGGGTTTGTATAACTGAAAGCCCGGCAGATGAAAAATAATTAGTGAGGGTTTTGTTCCATTCTTCACTGCCCTGTTGATCCGTTTTAATCAACCAGACACCACTTCCAGAGTACCCTGTAATTATATATCCACCATCATTTGTCTGTATTACGCAACGACTGTATTCAGTCTCACTATTTCCGAAAGTTTTATTCCATAGTTCATTGCCATTGGCATCCGTTTTAATTAGCCAGACATCTCGTCCCCCGTTCCCAAAAGAACGTGTAGATCCTGTAATTATATATCCTCCATCGCTTGTCTGTTGGACTGAATAGCCAACATCTTCATATTCTCCGCCAAATGTTCTCATGAACATTATATATGAATTTCCAATTTGAATATTAGATTCTGACTGTAAGTCCCAAAAATCTTTAACGACAACCTGGTAGTACCTTTTTTCTGATTCACTTACAGCTGCTACAATATAGGAAGTATCTAACTTATTCTCCGTAAAATAAACTATACTACTTTCACTCATATCCATTGAATGTGATTCATATAATTCATAGGAAGAAAAATCTATATCAGTACTTGATGACCAAGTGATAATAAAAGATTCGTTTTCATAAATTATCCGGAATAATGTTACCAATAAAGGATAGGAGCTAGTATTATCCACGATTAATTTGATAGAATCTGATCCTATCACAGTTCCCAGATTATCATATGAAATTACTTTTATTGTGTGCTCTGAACTATCTTTATACCCAACGGTATTCCACTCAAATTGGTAAGGTAATTCTGTGTCTGTAAAATGGAGTGAATCGTCAATGAAAAACTCAACTTTACCGGTAGTATTTATATCGTGAACCTGGACTATAATTGTAACCAGTTCGTTGACGTTGGATCCATTTTCTGGAAATTCAACAATAATAGGTGGAGCAGGTTCATTTTTTTTTGGTTCATCACAACCTATCAAGTACAAAATAATAGCTAAGAGTGCCAGTCCTAAAAATTTAGTTTTCATAACAAATATCCCACGTTACCCCAAACATTGTATTTGTTAGAATAAAAATAACGATTATAGTTTTTAATTGAGTCAAAGTATTTATCCCTAAAAATTTGGTTAATTGAATGTTAAGTAGCAGTAGTATTAAAAGAGTCTCCCTCCCCCCGAACTCTGAGGTTTGATTGAAAAACCTTCATTAAATATGTAAATAAAACCAACCAATAAAACTATACAGAGAATTCTACCCATAATCGGAGATCCAACAGTCTTTTTGTAAATCATTTGAAATTCTACCAAGTATGCTGTTTTGTATTTTAAAATTTGGTCTTTGCTTTTATGTTCATTTATTAGTATCCGTATTCTATACTTAGGGACAATTTGCTTCACAGATACCATTTCTCGAAAAACTAAATTGGTAAAATCTAATTGAGCGTCAACTCGAGCTCTTTCTTCAATAGTTAAGGAGTAATATGGAGTAGTCGATTGTGCGAAGGTAGTAGTAGTGAAAGTTAATAAAAGGAAAATGCGGATAATTCTCTGTGCTGTTCTGTGAAGATTCATTTTTATCTCATTCGCGTAGAAATTATTTTAGAAGTGCCATCTTCTTCATTCGAACAAAGTCCCCTGCCCGGATTCCATCGGGGTCGCAGATCCTGATCTGGTAGAAATACATTCCCGCACTCACCGATTTTCCACTATTGTTAGTTGCGTTCCAGTTCACTGATCTAAAACCGGCATCTTGGTCTTCTGATACCAATGTGGTGATTTCCCTTCCTTGTAAATCAAAGATGGTAATTTGAACATCCGATCTTTGGGGGAGATCGTACTGAATGGAATAAATATAATAAATTCCGCCACCGTATACGGCTGAACCGTTTGATATCATAAACCCGGATAAAAACGCGGTAGAATCTTCACCACTTCCAAATGTTACCACAGTCCCACTACTATCAACGTCAATTACTGTCTGGGAGATGTATGAAGTATCGTTAGTTGTTATAAATAATGATCCAACAACTATATTCTTCTCGTTGTAATTGATATTCTCAACGTAGGTGCCGGGTTGAACAAGGACAGTGTCGTTATTACTTGCGGCATCAATGCCGTTTTGAATGGTTGAATAATCCACAGGAATATTAATGATGGTTGCATTTGCTATGGTAACTACTAACAATCCTAATATAAAGGATTTCAACAATATTCTCATTTTTATTCCTCTATTTAATATAATGGCTATTCCTTCGAACGAATAAATGACCTGCGTGAAACTTTTTACCACGGGATGTTCCCTTTTCAAATTTACGATTGTTAAACTTCCAAACATCAATTTCACGCTGCCGGCCCATCACGTCGATAGCAGCGAGTGTTAGATGTTGTTGAGTATTTCATTCATTATTCATTCATCGAGCAAATATAAATAATTTTCAACAAATGAATCTGGTTTTCGTATTAAATAAGATACGTTCGATTGAACGGTTTCGACCTCAAGATTTTCTTTTATCAATGTATCATTTACGATTGTGATTAATGTTCTTAATTCAACTATTGCCTCTGTTACAGGAAAATATACTCGTTCAATTAGAGTATCTGAATCAAAATCATAAGTCCCAATTGTACTGTCCGATAATTGTGTATTTAAATGGAACAGATAATCAATTAGCACATTGTTTTGTTCATACGTAAATACGTTTAAAACATTTGAAGTATCAACAACATTCTCATCAATACTACCATCATGAAAAGTTGTAATAGTACGTAAATACAACCAATTCCCTACTATTTCGTCATTTCTCACATTATTTTGCTCATCTTCACAACATGTAAGAATCATGCATGAAATAATTAATACTGTTATTTTTTTTTTCAACAACATCTAACCAATATTTATATAGAAATTTGGCGGTCATAATTTATTGATATATTCCCCATAACAAAAAAAATGTACCCAATTACCTGCTATAAATCAACATCAATTTAAGGGGTAAAGAGAATTTGCTTTTCTCGTTTGTATATAGTATTATTCTAAATATCATGACTATTCAAAATTCTAAATATCATCCCAAGCCGAAGCTGCTTGACCAGGTATCACGACTGATGCAAAGGCGTAATTATAGTCCAAGAACCAGGATACTTTTCATAGTAATTCTCCAACTCCTTTAATCGTTTTTTGGTAAAACGCATAAAACTGTTCTCTGATTTCATCCCTGATCCGGCGGAATTCAGGTAAAACATCTTCCGGATTGCCGGTAGTCGCCGCAGGGTCCTCAAAATCCATATGGAGTCGCTACTTCACATTTCAGGTAAACACCGGGCAGGTTTCATTGGCATGATTGCACACGGTGATGACGTCATCAAATTCGTGATCCAGAAACCGGTCAACCAATTTTGGTTGATGGGTTGTTATATCGATACCCGAGAGGTATCTCAAGAAATGCTAATTGATGGTGCAGTAAAGAGCGGTTTGGATACCATTGCAGAATGGACAATTCTGAATGAAAGCGAAAAGGAACTTTCATTTAATGAAAAATAAAAAA
>CAZBEY010000105.1:0-4990 GCA_964491015.1 uncultured bacterium
ATTAACCGATTTATATTTCACTATGGAACCTGGGATTTTTACAGGCTTATTTCAGAAAACGATTAAAATGGTCATTGCTGTTGGCTCATTATTCTACTCATCGATTGATGGAATTAAGGCTGATTTTTCGTCTCTGGATATTGGGGTTTCTCAAAATGTTGTGATTGTTTCTACCCAATTAATCAACTGCTATTCAGACGATTTGGATCAAATTTTCAAATCAGGTGAACGTGTTACCATTCACTATAAATTGGAATTGTATTCTGATCAGAATGTCAAAGCGATTTTCCGGAATACGTTCAGTCATTCTATTCGGTACTCTTTATTGGATAAAACCTATGATGTTTTTAAATCAGAATTTGAAACGGTCCAAATCGGTCTTGATATTGTCGAGGCAAAATATGAATTGTCTTTATTAAATTCCATTCCAACGATTGGCGTTGCCGAGTTGAACGGTGATTCAAATTATTATTTTCAAATTTCAGCATGGATGGATGATATTCAATTGCGAGGTATGGAAAAACGCCTAAACTTGATGTATTATTGGAGTAGTATTCGTCCGGTAAATAAATCCTCCAATTTTAACAATATGATTTCCATTCAATGAAAATTCCGATTCCATCATTCAGAATACAAATGATTTTTGTTGTTCTTTTTTTAGTCATTAATTCGGCGTTATTCTTTCGCAATTACTTCTTAGACAATTTCCAATCATATTCGTCATTGACGGATTCTCTTTTGGTAAGCGAGAAAATAAATACAGTATATAATCGTTATTATGACTCTCTTGAAGAACAGGACCGGTTTAATTTTAAAAGGGATATTGAGGAGTTGCTGGTTACCCAGCAACAAGCAAAATTAACCCGGGAATATTTCAAAGACGAGTTAGCCTTATACTCTAAATTTATTTTTGTTTTCCTAACCATGAGTGTTCTGCTTTTATTTCTTTTTAGTTTTAATCTAATCACAACTCCACTAAAAAGACTTCAGCAGGCAACGGAAAAATTGGGGAAAGGGGAAATGGATGTACAAATTCCGGAAAGCCGTTTTTCCCCATTGAATCACTTAATCAAATCATTTAATTCTATGGCTTCTGAGTTAAAAGTAAACAGGGAAAAATTGATTGAGGCGGAGAAGGAATCTGCTTGGAGAGGAATGGCCCGGATTATGGCTCACGAAATAAAAAATCCATTAACACCTATCAAGCTTTCCCTTGAACGAATGGAAACGAAATTCTACACCTCTTCTACACAGTTTGAAAAAGTATTTAAAAAAACGACTGCCTTGATTCATGAAGAAATCAATAATCTTCATTCTTTAGCCAAAGAGTTTTCAGAATTTGCAAGACTACCTAAAGCAATAGGTGAAAATATTCATTTGAATAATCATTTAAAAGAAATTATAGCGCCTTATACTGACAGCCATCAATTTTCAATTCACTTTACTCCAAGGAACCCGGAAATAGTGGTTGATAAAAACCAATTCAAGCAAGTGATCGTCAATATCATCCAGAATGCCATCCATGCTTCAAAAAACGAAGATGAAATTGAAATTCAAACCGAATTTAAGGATTCAGAAACAATTGCCATTCGAATTAGAGACCATGGATCAGGAATCTCAAAAGAAGACCTTGGCCATATTTTTGAGCCCTATTACACACGGAAAGAAAAGGGAACAGGATTAGGGTTGGCAATTGTTAAACGTATTGTGGAGCACCATCATGGAAAAATTGTGGTTGAGAGTCAACTTGGAAAAGGAACGACCTTTTCATTATATTTCAAGATAATCAGCCCACAACCTAAAGGAATCTAAAATGAACATTCTAATTGTCGATGATGAACGCAATATCCGGCTTACGTTAAGGGATATACTTGAAGATGAAGGTTACCAAATTCGGTTGGCTGATAGGGGTGAGCGCGCATTGGAACTGGCAGAAAAGCATCTATTTGATTTAGTGATCCTTGATGTCAAATTACCCGGAATGGATGGGTTGGCTGTATTGACTGAATTGTTAAAAAAGCATCCGGGTCTGGATGTATTTATGATATCGGGTCATGGAACTATACAGACTGCCGTTGAAGCATTAAAAATCGGCGCCTATGATTTTTGTGAAAAGCCTCTATCCATGGCCAAGATTCTTGCAGCTGCAAAAAATATTAAACATAAACGAAATTTGGAAAAAAGAGTCGAAAGGGATACAGATGCACTGGAAAAAAAGTACCAGCTAATCGGTTCATCTCCAGAAATGATACAACTTCAATCTGTTATCAATAAAGTTGCTCCCACGGATGCAAAAGTTCTTATCCGCGGAGAGAGCGGAACTGGAAAAGAGTTGGTTGCTTTTGCAATCCACAATCATAGTTTTAATAAAAATCAACCCTTTATTGCTTTTAATTCTGCTGCCATTCCTTCAGAGTTGGTTGAAAGCGAATTATTTGGTCATGAGAAAGGTGCCTTTACAGGTGCCGATTCCAGGAAAATCGGTAAATTGGAACTTGCTGATAATGGAACATTGTTTTTGGACGAAATTGGAGATATGAATCTCAATACGCAGGCAAAAGTCCTCCGAGCCGTACAGGAAGGAACGTTTGAACGTGTTGGCGGAAATAAAACGATTAAAATTGATACCAGAATTATTGCAGCAACTCATAAAAATTTGGAATCGATGGTCAAAGAAGGAACTTTCAGAGAAGATTTGTTTTATCGATTAAATGTCATACCGATTCGAATTCTTCCTCTCCGGCAACGGCCGTCGGATATTGTTGATCTGACAAAATATTTTTTAATCTATTTTGCATCTGAATTAAATCTACCGTTAAAAACGATGAATAAACATTGCTATACATTGCTAAAAAACTATGCTTTCCCCGGAAACGTACGAGAACTAAAAAATTTAATCGAGCGGCTGTACATTCTGGTATCGGATGAAAAAATATTTCCGGCAGACATTAGTCTGCATTTACCTGAAACAAACATGAAAACGAAAACAGGCATGATAGTCAATGCTGAAACATTCAAAGAGGCAAGGTTAGAATTTGAAAGCCGGTTTCTGAAGGAACAATTGGATAAAATGGATTGGCATATCAGTACGGTAGCTAATAAATTGGGGTTGCACCAACCGAATCTATCCAGAAAAATAAAAGAATTGGGATTGGAAAAAGATTAATTGGAATATTTCTATAATTGAAAGTGGTTTGTCAGTAAATGACGTTCAATTTTCAGAGGGTTAATTCAGTCAAAAGGATTGGCGCAATCGTAACAAATACGCTTATGTGCCCGGACGCCCAATAAGCTGATATCCGGTGTCAGAAATCCATTTTTTATGGGTTCTTTGTGCATCAGATCAGTGCTAAGGTACTTCTTGTTATCATCAGGAAAAACAGTCACAATAATAGATTCGGGACCTAACTCTTCTTGAATCATCAGGGCTCCCAGGAAATTTGCACCAGATGAAATCCCGACACCGATACCAAGTTCTTCAGCAAGTTTTTGTGCCATGAGAATGGCATCACCATCCTTTACACTTACAATATCATCCAATGAATCCAAATCCAATATGGATGGGATGAATTCGTCGGAAATTCCTTGGATTCGGTGTTTTCCCTCTTTACATCCGGTTGATAGCGTTGGTGAGTTGGCCGGTTCTAAGGGATGAATCTTTATGGAAGGATGTTTTTCCTTCAGAAATCGACCTGTTCCCATAATAGTGCCGCCCGTTCCAACGCCGGCAACAAATGCATCGGGATAAAGAGAGCGAAATCTTAATTGCCACCAAATTTCTGGTCCGGTAGTTTGATAATGTGCTTCGGTATTATCTTCATTTGAAAATTGTCGTGGAAGGAATGCTGATTCCATTGTTTTGGACAATTCTTCAGCTCGGCTGATGCTCCCAAGAAAACCTCCTTCCTCACTACTCACAAGAATAATCTCTGCTCCAAGACAACGGATAAGATTGATTCGTTCTTCGCTCATCCAACTAGGAATAAATATCGTCACAGGATGACCCAATGCTCGTCCGATTGAGGCAAAAGATATCCCGGTATTACCGCTGGTAGCTTCTATAATTAAAGATCCCGGTTTAATAATACCTTTTTTATACCCCTGTTCAAAAATGTGAAACGCCATTCGGTCCTTGATGCTCCCGGTCATATTCAGATTCTCAGATTTTGCATAAATTTTTCGTTTTATGCCTTTAAACATAAATTCAATGGATAGAAGAGGTGTATTACCAATTAGATTCGACAGGTCTTGAATTTTTTTGTGATTTATATTTTCCACGTTGGGCCTTCCAATGATATAAAGTTAAATAGGTGATAATCAGAATGCACTGATTCCCTGAACGGCAGGTTATTTGCTAAATACTGAGGGTTAGATCGCCATCCTTTCAATTCTCGAATTAACATGACTCTAATTTATTACATATTTCTATTCACCACTACAATCGTAATCAGATTATATGTCGCATAAAATGCAAAGTCTGTAAATGAAGTAACGGGTAAAAGTTAATAAGATATATTGATATTAATATCAAAATGATCTCTTGGATTTTAATAATGAATTATTTATTTTTCAGTGATGCTAATTATGAGAAAGTTGGAAGAATTACGGAGAATAGAAATTTTCTTTACAATATTAATAAATCTGCATTCGCCCTTATTCATTTATAAAATCAGTTTAATTACTGAATCCATTCGGGAATTCTTAAAAATTATTTTCAGGCCAACAATTAATAATTACCAATCTTTCATTTACAAAGATGGGTGTTATTCAATTTAAAAGATCAATGAGTTACATGTCGAAAAAAAAGGAGAAGGAAATATGAAGAAAGAAACCACCTATGCAGATTTATTTGAGTCGAGGGGAGTTAATCGAAGAGATTTTTTGAAATTTGTGAGTCTGATGTCAGTCTATCTCGGATATTCTTCAACATTCGTCCCCAAATTCGTTCAGGCAATGGAAACAAAGCCGAGAATACCGGTCATTTGGCTCC
>CAZBEY010000106.1:0-2803 GCA_964491015.1 uncultured bacterium
CGCGCCCTGATTTCCGTATTTGATAAAACCGGCGTCGTTGAACTTGCTCAAATTTTAAATAAATTCGGTGTGGAAATTTTATCAACCGGCGGCACAGCAAAAACTCTGCGAGAAGCGGGCGTTCCCGTGACGGATGTCAGCGATTATACTCAATTTCCGGAGATCATGGACGGCAGGGTGAAAACAATCAACCCATTGGTGGAAGGCGGGATTCTCGGCTTGCGAGACAAACACAATGACGACGCTAAAGCGAATCAGATTAAATGGATTGATCTTGTTGTCTGTAATCTTTATCCTTTTTCCGAAACCATTTCCAGAGAAGATTGTGACCTGGCGCTGGCTTTGGAAAACGTAGACATCGGCGGCCCTACCATGATTCGAAGCGCGGCAAAAAACACTGGTTGGTGTGGGGTCGTAGTTGATCCATCAGATTATAATTTCATATTAAATGAGCTTAAAGAAAATAATGGTTTGTCCTTTGATACACGGAAAAACTTTTCTGCAAAAGCCTTTGGGCATACAGCACAATACGATACCATCATTCATAATTATTTAAAGGATGAAAAATTATCAGACGATTTTTCTCTGACGTTTAAAAAGCATTCAGATATGCGTTATGGAGAAAATCCCCACCAGGAAGCGGCTGTTTACAAAACGCCGGGAAACAGTGAAAACAATATTCTGAATGCAAAAATTCATCAGGGGAAAAAATTATCTTACAATAATATAATGGATGCCGATGGCGCCCTGGCCTGTATGAGAGAATTCAGTGAAACGGCCTGTGTGGTGGTCAAACATTCCAACCCTTGCGGCGTGGCGGTGGGTGACTCTTTATTCGACGTATATACCCGGGCTTTTCAGGCGGACAGCCTTTCCGCTTTTGGGGGTATTATTGCTCTTAACAGAACTTGCACCCCGGAAGTGGCTCATGCCATCGTCGGCGTTTTTGTGGAAATTGTACTGGCCCCTGCCTTTGAACAGGAAGCGCTCGTTATTTTTTCTAAAAAGAAAAATCTTCGCGTACTGGAAATTGGGGATATAACGGCGGGATCCAATAAACTGGAAGTTAGAAACATAGACGGCGGTCTTCTCGTCCAGGAGACCAACCGGAATATATTAACACTGGATCAATTGGAAGTGGTCACCGATACAATACCAACCGATGATGATTTAAATACCATGTGTTTTGGATGGAAAGTATTAAAGCACATCAAATCAAATGGTATTCTAATTGTGAAAAATCATTCAACCGTTGGAATGGGTGCCGGACAGGTGAGCCGGGTGGACTCGGTGGAAATTGCCATCCGGAAATCAGGTGAAAACATTCAGGGATCCATTTTGTGTTCTGATGCTTTTTTTCCCTTTAGAGACAGCATTGATAAAATTGCAAAAACAGGTATTAAAGCAGTCATACAGCCCGGCGGGTCCATCCGGGACAAGGAAGTCATCGATGCCTGCAATGAAAATGGTATCGCCATGGTCTTTACAGGTGAAAGGTGTTTTAAACACTAGTCTTACCTTTTATATTTCTCCGGCACAGGTTAAGCGTGTGATATTCAACAATCTCACTATTTTTAGAAACCCCGGACATAAGTCAACCCCGCTCCGCTCTGTTGACTCCTGTTCAGGTATGATGAGATTAAAACCATTCTACTCGACGCCCATCAGACTTGACTCAAAAGCAAAGCGGTGAGTTAAGGATGAGTTGACCAAACCAATTCTTAAATTAACCTCACTTCTCGCAAAACTTCCCTGCCATAACGTCATTTCAGATCGGAATGCTTTTTCTCCTCCCGCTTTATTTTCTGGGCAGATGTGCCGCCCGTTTTAAATTTAATACCTGGGGACGGACGGATCTATCTCGCTCGACCAGGCGTCAATTCCTCCAAGAACATTGGTTACATCATAGCCTGATTTCTCCAGAAAAGAACAGACCTGTACCGATCGAATGCCTGTATGACAAATAACAAAAATTGGCGATTTTTTCTCCAGCTCGTTTAATCGAACAGGCAGGATACCCATGGGAATGTGCAAATATGGTGTAATTTGAGCGTAATTCACTTCAAAAGATTCTCTGACATCCAGAAGAATGAATGATTCCTCATTATCAAAAAAATTTTTTAATTCTGTCACTGTAATATTTTTCATTATCAATAATCAGTGATATTTTTTCTCTGAAACGGTGACCTGACCGGATAATTCTAATTATTTTTACCGGTATAAAATTCCAGCCTGTCTGTTATAATGCCGTCAACCCCCTGTTTAATTAGCCAGTCTATTGCCGGCTTTGTATTGACGGTCCATACATTAATCTTCATTTTTCTTTTTTTGGCAAACGTCATCAGTTTTGGTGTTACTAAACGGCTGTCTGGATGAATAAAATCGGCTCTGGAAAAATGAATCAATGGGGTCATGTATCTTTTCTCTACAATAAATCCGGTTAATATTGATTTCTGAATCCATTTTACAGCCCAAAGAGAAAATGGATTAAAACTCGAAATCATCACACGATCGATTAAATTTTTTCGTCTAATCGTTTTTGCTACTGATAAAGCTGTTTTTATATCAAAGATTTTTGATGTTTTTATTTCAACATTTATCCTCACCGGATCTTTTATGCTGTCCAAGGCTGTTTCCAGGGTGGGAATATTTTCTTTTTCACTTTTTAGATTTTTTACTAAATCCATATAATTCATTTGGTGGATATATCCCCGCGCGCTCGTTTTTCGCTCCAAATCAAAATTATGGGAACAAACTACAACGCCATCCTTTGTGGAAACAACATCCATTTCAATGGCAGGAA
>CAZBEY010000106.1:2903-4974 GCA_964491015.1 uncultured bacterium
TGAGGACTGTTCGGTAACCCCGATTGCCCTGCCGGTAAAATCATCTGGGTTGAATTCAAATCTGAAAAATCCACTATTCGCCTCATGGACGGTCCTACGATCTGATGATAAGGTTTTGAAATGTCGTATTCACCGTTATTCACCGTCATGGCTGATCCTCCTGTTTCAAAAGGTCCAACGTTCAATCCAAAAATCCGATCCAATATTTTTATTTTACCCAGGGTATGGGGATAAGTCAACGTATGAATTTCACCCCAGGACCATTTGGTCGGAATTTTTCCAACCGTATTTTCAATTTCCTTCACCCCTTCCACGATGGATTGGTAAATAATATCATCCCTGGATTCAACAATATTGCTTGTTTCAACATTGTCAAACCAACTGCTGGTATTGTTTTTAATGGTCCATAATAAATTTCTGGAAGCAAAAAGAGTCAGATTGGTTAATCCTTCCATTAGCTTCGGGTTGATGACTGAAAATTCATCCTGATAAATATTGTGAAATAAGCGATTCAGGGTGACGTGGAAAATAAGTGCTTCCGGAGATTCAGCCGCTTCATTACCATTCCAGTTTTTTAATAAGTTGAATGCTGTCTTCAGGTTTCCTGTTTCATTTCCCTTTTCTGTTTGAACAATATAGGGTGTCAATTCCCGGGCAAAGGGCGACAGAATATCCCGTTGAATATTTTTCATATCCTCCAGAGAGATTTTACTTTTTTCCTTTACTAGTTCTTCAATCCGTATGGCTCGGCTGGGGTCTGCCCACATATTTGAAATATAGTAAGGATATGAATCGTCAACTGTTTTCTGGTTAGCGGTAACAATGTATCCTTTTTCCGGATTGAACAAAAAAGGCATTTCTTCGAATGGAACGGTTCCTTTCCAATCGTATTCAGGTATATGTCCCGGACGGGGAAGTAAACTGTTTCCATTTTGTCTGATGGGAAGCATTACGGCAGGACGCCAACCGATATTTCCTTCTTTATCGGCATAAACCATATTTTGCCCCGGGACAGAAAACGCCCGCACAGCGTTAGTAAAATCTTCCCAGTTTTCCATGGTGTTTAATTTTATTAAAGCAGATAATTCCAGCGATTCCCAGGCCCCGGCCCAAGCCATGGAGACGGCCACGCCGCTGTTTTTTAAAAAAGGGTGGATATCGCTGATGATGGGACCATGAATCGTTGACCGGATCACAATGGTCGTATCTCTTCCATCGTGGAGTGGAATGGTTTGTTCTTCAATTTCCATTTCTTTCCACTCATCGCCGCGCAAATATAAATTGGGATGATCTGGGTGAATTTTCTCAACGAAAAAATCCATATCATCAGCCATGACGTTGGTAAATCCCCAGGCACAATTTTCATTTTGTCCAATGACCGGAACCGGAAGGCCCACCAAACAAACACCGCTCACATCAAACCGTCCCCCTTTTATATGCATTTCATACCAAACGCCGGGCTGACGGAATTTTAAATGGGGATCATTCATTAATAACGGCTTACCGCTTTGGGTCAGTTTACCGGAAATCACCGCATTGTTAGATCCGATAGAAACACCGTTGGTTCCAAGAATTTTTCGGACACTTTCTTCTCTGTCCCAAACGGTTTCTGAAAATTTTTCCCAAAACTTTTTCCTATTCTCTGGGGCAATGGTGGGAAGATTTTTTTCGTAGGCCGGCATTAATTCTGCTGTTTTTTCAGATCCATAGTATTGTTGAACCAAGCCAAACATTAATTCAGATTTCCACGATTGCTGAAGGTCGTGGGCCATCATCCGTCCCTGACCTGCCATGTCCGAAGGCTTCCACTTAATTGGTTTCTTACCCAGTATTTTGAATTCCAGGGGTAGTCTATCGCCGATTTCGTTAATATAAGCATTGATTCCATCACAAAAAGCTAGTGAAACCATCATTGTTTCGTCATCGTAACTATTAACGATTTTTTGGGCAATGGTTGGAATTCCCCACGTTCTGATATAAATATCATCTTCCAGGGATTGGTCGCCAAAAAAGGCTGATAATTCTCCCCGCACAGCTGATGCAATCGTACTTAGTTGGAATAACCTCTCCC
>CAZBEY010000107.1:0-4939 GCA_964491015.1 uncultured bacterium
CTGTGCAAGGCGGCCATGACAAAATAAGGGCACCGGTTACTCCTCAACTCAAAAGGCCGGAGTTATATAAAAGGTTTGTCAGATGATGTTTATCCTTCGGTAGAAAATGATGGAAACCATATCTTCCTGAATATCAAAATAATTTCGATAGAATGTCGCCAGCCTGATAGTTTCGATTTGAATGAATACATTATTTTATAACCGTCCAAAAGAAAAAAAGCATGTATAGTTTGAATCATAAACACGTCCGGAGCCAAATATTTGGCTCTGAAATAAAAACACATTAAGTAAAGATGAAACTTTCTTTTAATATAAAATATTTTCATCAGGATAAATGGCTGTTTTCGGTTGAGAGAATCGGCGTGAAACCGATTTTAGCCTCCTTATTAGTTGGGGGGAGTATTATTGGTTTTAATGCCCTGGCTTTGTCATATTTTAGAAACATAAATGATATGTCCCGGTTAATTTACGACTGGCAGATTCATCCCCTTTTATTTTTTCCCCAGGTTGGACCTCCTTTATTCATTCCTTTTTTTTATCACTTCTGTTGCCCGAATAACCGGGAAAAAATCAACGAATATAACTATATGGACGATGCCATTTCGGCTATGTTTTTGACCTGTATTCCCCAAAGTAAAATTCACTTGATTAATCACCAAATTCCAACCAAAATAAACCAATCCTAACCTCATTATTTTCCTTCAAATCAACCTGATTCGAATCCGGAGACCCTATTGCCGGAGCGGTTTTGGAAAAACATGGATCAGCTAGAATCATTTTTGGGCGAATTAATCCAAAATAAACGAGTACTTGGTCGGATTTTTTCCTTTCTATCTGAAGAGAATCATAAAGGGCAGGGACGAATCTATACACGATGCAAAGAGTTGAAAAAGGATATATAAGTGCAGGGAATAGTTATTATATTGAATACGTGTAATTAGTTGCCAGAAATGTTATTGAAGAAAAAATGAATTGGTTAATTCACTTTATTAAAAAGAGAGTATCACTAAGGATTTTTCTGACCATTGGGGGTATTGTTTTTACACTCATATTGATATTTACTTTTGGTTATACCAGCTATCAAGTGGGACGAGAAACACTCATCAAAACCCTCCAGGAAGCCTTTTCCAAAGATTCCCATTTGGCCAGAACCCAAATTCAAGACTTTATATCCCATCAAAATGAAATATTGCAGGTGGTTCAGAAAACGCCCCCCATATCAGCCATTTTTCGAGCTTTAGAAAGTGGAGGCGTTGATCCCATATCCAAAGATGACGTGGTGACATGGCGTCATCGATTGGAGCAAATCATGATTAGCTCAATTGATGCGGATCTGGATAGCAGTTTACAACAGCTCAGACTTCTGGATAGCAAAGGAATGGAGCTTGTTCGTGTTTATAACCGGAGAGCGGGTCCTTCCCGTGTCCCGGTAGAGGATTTACAGGACAAAAGCAGCCGGCTCTACTTTCAGAAAGCCATTCTTTTGAACCCCGGGGAATCCTATGTGTCACCCATTAATTTAAACCGGGAATATGGCAAAATAGTTAAACCCTTTGAACCGACATTTAGAGTTGCCATTCCCCTATTTAATGATGAAGGTCACACCCTGGGGGTCCTGGTTTCAAATATAAATCCCCGAACTATTTTTAAGCGTTTAATATCGCACAAGGAAATATTCAAAAACATTTATCTTGTCAACCAAGACGGCGATTTTTTGATACACCCGGATCCGGATAAAACATTCGGATTTGACCGTGGATTTGAATATACATTGGAAGATGAACATCCCAATCTTTCCCAGCAGATCAAATCCAAATACGAATATATAAATCGGCTATCATCTCATGGAGAAAAGTCTCCCCATTTTGATGGTTATGTTCACATCTATTATAATCCTTCAAACCATAATAAATACTGGGCTTTCGTTTTTGATATTCCCATAGAGGCCGTATTGGGACCGATTATTGAGTTGCGGTTTAATTTGATTGTTCTTGCCGTGTTTTTTTCACTGGTCTTTGCGTTGATTAGTTATATTGCCGGTACAAGGTTTATCACAAAGCCTGTTCAGGATTTATGTAAGGCCACCCAAAATATTTCTGAAGGTAATTATAAATTGGATATTCATTCCGGCGGCCATATTCAGGATTTTGAGCAATTATCCGAAGCCATCACTCATATGTTAGGGGAAATACGCAATTCTCAGCGCTCTTTAACCGAATCGGAAGAAAAATTCAGAGTCCTGTATGAAATGGCCGGAGATGCTATTATCCTTACCAAACCTCTGAAAGGAGAAATTACCGATACGAATGAGGTTGCGAGCAAAATGCTTGGCTATACCAAACAAGAATTCAATCAATTAACCGTGTATGATATTATCGCTCCTGAGGCCATAGAGAAATCAAATAAAACCTGGCAGGAGCAGCTGACAAAAAAAGGGAATTATTCATTGGAAACCCTGTGGGTTCGAAAAGATGGTACACGGGTTCCTGTAGCAGTGACGGGTAATCTGATAACGATACAGGGGATTGAATACATTCAGTCAATTTCTCGTGATATTTCCGATCAAAAAGAAGCCGAAAAAGAGATTCAACGCCTGGCGAATTTCCCAACCAAAAACCCCCAGCCGGTATTGGAAATTGATGGTGAAGGTGTATTGACATATATCAACCCCACGGGGAAGCAGCTATTGAATGAAATGGGAAATGGATTATTGGATAAAATACTTCCCCTCAATTTTCGTCAGGGCGTTATAGATAGCTTAAAATCGGGGGAAACGCTTACCCATAAAACTAATGTATTAGGAGAGCGAACCTTTTTATGGTCTGCCCATTTTTTGCCTGAATTGGAACTGGTTCATATATATGCAAATGATATTACTGAGCTAAAGCAAAAGGAACTGGACTTGATAAAAGCTAAGAATAAAGCTGAACAGGCCGACCAGGTAAAATCACTCTTTTTAGCCAATATGTCACACGAAATTCGAACACCTTTAAACTCCTTAATGGGATTTACAGATCTCATAGAACAGAGAACGCGGGATAAATTAGGCGATGAATATTTATCCATTTTTGATATTGTCAAAAGCAGTGGCCAACGCCTGGTGAATACGGTCCATAAAATACTGGATATTTCTCAGATTGAAGCGGGCACGTATGAACTTGATCCCAAACCTTTAGACCTGCGGGAAACAGTTTCAATGCTCGTGACAGAAATTGAACCCATCGCTGCCAAAAATGAATTATCGCTCCATTGGCCTTCTTTCTCAAAGCCTGCTATGGTCATGGGGGATATTCAGTCTGTTTCTCAAGCCATAACCTACCTCCTGGATAATGCGGTCAAATACACAAATGAGGGGAATATTGATGTATTACTTTCCGAAAATAATCATCAATTCCAACTGGTGATTCAAGATACTGGTATTGGAATGTCACCGGAATACCTTGATCACATATATGATACATTTTCCCAGGAGAGTACCGGTTATACTAAAAAATTTCAAGGTATCGGTCTGGGATTGGCACTGGTGAAGCGCTTTCTGGATTTAAATAAAGTAGACTTGAAAGTGAAAAGTAAAAAAGGGATTGGAACCACTTTTACTTTATTATTTCAAAAAGCGCCCGATAATCTAGGAGAAATAAGTTTATGATGGATCAAATCACCCCTCCAAAGAAAATGATTCTTGTCGTTGAAGATGATATTAATTCACAATTACTAATCAAGTATTTCTTAAGAGGCATTTATGAACTTTGCTTTTCCGATTCGGTTATCACAGCCAAAGAATGTTTAGATACACAACCCGTGTCGTTGATTCTGCTAGATCTTTCATTGGTTGGGAATGAAGATGGTTTGGATTTGGTGAGATGGATGCGTCAAACAAAAACGTGGCAAAATACACCCGTCATTGCCACCACAGCCCATGCGTTTACAAAGGATCGTGAAAATTGTATGAACGCCGGGTGTAATGATTATCTTCCCAAACCCATTAGCCAGGCAGAATTGCAAGACACAATTGCTTCCCACATCACCTGATTATTTGAGAGAAATAGAACCCATTCGACCCCAGACAAGACAACTATAATTTGATTACTGACTCTAATGGATATTTGTATAATGGGTTCAGGTCAATCAGTTTTATCCCAAAATGAATTTAAAGATTAAAAAAGGAGTATCGGAGAAATGAGTAAAGGACACAAACCAAAGACCAGTCATTCCATCATTGGGCTTATTCTGGTAGCCGTTGGGGGAATTTTTCTATTAGACTCTCTGGAATTAATGAATTTTGGACATTTATTTCAAGAATGGTGGCCAATTATACTCATACTTGTCGGGTTCTCAAAATTTCGGAACGATAGCGAATCAGGTGGATTATTACTACTCGCACTTGGTGTTATTTTTCTTTCTGCGACATTGGGAATAGTAAACTTTAATCGAATCTGGCGCTTTTGGCCATTGATTTTAATTGGAATTGGTCTGCAAATAATTTTTCGCTCACGAAGAAAACCATCATTTTCGGAAAAGATAAATGTGTCGTCCGACGACGAGTATTTCAGTCTGAATGCTATTTTTAATGGAAGTAATCATCGAATGCATTCTAATCATTTTAAAGGCGGTGAAGCGTTTGTACTTTTTGGAGGACTTGAAATTGATTTAACAAAAGCAACGGCGGATCCCGCTGGCTGCTATTTTTCACTAACTACCATTTTTGGCGGCATTGACATTAGAGTTCCGGAAAATTGGAGTGTAGTGACTTCAGGAACATCCATCTTTGGAGGAATATCCAATAAGACAGCTCCCGGTAAAAATGATAAGGTGATTTCAGTCAATTTAAATGGAGTCGTCTTGTTTGGCGGAATCGAAGTAAAAAATTAAATTCGACTTCAAGTTAAATCAACCTTCCATTATGTAGTTCCACATGAATATTCATCCAAGAAGAGTCACA
>CAZBEY010000108.1:0-4930 GCA_964491015.1 uncultured bacterium
TCTGCTTCCTTCAGCGCATAATTCCACCAGTCTTTTTTGGTATACATCAGCGCCAGACTGTAATGAGCTTTGGCCAATAATTCGTACTCTTCCCTGTTCATGGCTTTTGTGTCATGGGGTAGGAGCCGGGTGGCTTCCCGATATTCCAGGATTGCCTCATCAACCAACCCCTTTTCAGCGTACCAGCGCGCCAGCTTGATATGGCGATGAGGATCATCCTTGCAGCCGGTCATGGCCAATAGAATTAGTAGTATAAATATGAATTTTAAGTGTTTAATCATTCTCGGATACCTAACTGAATTTCAAGTGTCGTTTTCAGGAAAACAAGGAAAAAGTTGGTTGGTTGATATTTGGTGAGTGGAGCGTTTTTTGAAATTGCTATTTCTTATTGGTTTAAAATAGTTACACATTTGACAATCCCACAAGTTACCATTAACCAGTTACCCGGTTTTCTGTCACCGCTAACCAACTATATGATGAGGATAGCGCCGAGGCTCCTTTACTCTAAAAATGAGGACCATTAATCCCACAAACACAAAACCTCCAAGGACCATTAATAAATTACGGGTTCCGATTACTGGATTCAGAACACCGGCCATTATAATCATCACCAAAATAAATGGAGCCAGAAAAGTGTCAATTAACGCCATGTATATTTTACTGTCTCTTGTTTCAGCAAATTCGTAGATCATATTCAATGCTGAAGGCATAAATCCACCCTGCCCCAATCCCAGAAAAAGAAAAATCGCATATACATAAGTCATAGAGCTGGCCATTATGGTGCAGATAATCGCTAAAAGATACCCGCTAAAGGATAGAGTGATGGCTGTTTTATGCCCCCAACGGTCTCCGATTTTCCCGGCGAATACACTGCCAACCCCAAAGGCAACCACTTGCAAAACAGTAAACACACCCGCCTCACTAATGTCAAAACCAAATATATCTTGAGTATAAACAGCATATAAGCTCATTGCGGGAAAATGAGCTGTGATAAAAATACGGCTGAACAAATAATATCTGAAATTCTTATGGGTTAGAATAATTGCTTTTGTTTCACTTAAAAAATCAGCGATTGTTTTATGGGAAACATCAGCGGGTTTGCTGTCGACATTGAAAAATAGAAAAGAAAGTATTCCAATCAGAATAGAACTACCCATAATCATAAAGCCCCAGCCAAAATTGTTTGGAAACGCAATAGAGCTATTTAACAATATTTTTATAAGAATCCCGCCAATAAATCCACCAACACTGTTGAAAGCGAAAGAAACTCCCAGATAATGACCCCGGTTAGCTCGGGGGAACACATGGGAAAGGAATTCTGTCCAAATAGGTATAATGACGCCTAGGGCGAAACCATAGAGAATAAAACAACCATAATAATACACCCAGGCATAGGGACCCGTTGGTGCAAAGAAAGCGAAAATAAACCCGGCGGTAAAAATAGGAGGCAGAACGACAGAATGTGATGTAATTACCGCTTTTTTAATATTTCGAATATTTCTTCCCACGGCTGCTGAAAGCAGCATGGGAAATGCAACCAAAATGCTGAATAAACCGGCAATAGAAATGATCACTGCATCAGGCGCTCCAAGGGTTTTAAGAAAAAGAGGTATTACAGCATAAGTCGAATGAAAAGCGACACCAAAACCCCAGCTGAATTCGTGAATGCAATTGTAGAATAGATTCTGCTTTAGTCTCCCTGGTGTCAGTTTAACCATTATTTTTTTGCCGTTCCTGGGTCAGCATCACAATGGCAGTGAGTAAAATAATGGAGCCGGCTGCTTGTGCGGGAGACATAGATCGTCCACGGACAAACCAATCAATACAAATGGCGGACAAGGGCCAGAATAATTCATAGATGGCCGCATGTGAAGCGGGTAGTTGTTTGAGACCATAGTAGTAAATGAACAAGGCGACCGCTCCGGTGGAGACAACAATCAAACCCAAAGAGCTCCACTGAAGGGCTGTCATTTCCGTTATGACCGAAACGTTCTGGGTGGCCAGTAAAACGATTCCCGCCAGCAACGCGGTGGTCGCCAGTCGTAGAGATGTAACCACCTGAAAGGGCAGTTTGGTTAATGCATGTTTGCCAAGTACGGTGGAACTTCCCCAGCTAAAGGCTGCCAGCAGAGCCAGTAAGGAAGCAATGGTCGTGCGATCGTCCCAAGAGGACATGGGCGTCATCCCAAATGTGACTAAATATCCCCCCACAAGCGCCACGCCAGCCAGAAGGAGAAAACGGCTGGATAGTTTTTCTTTTAAAATAACAGCGGCGAGAAGGATGGCAAAGATCGGTTGAAATTTCTGTAGGAGGACCACCACGGATAAGTCGATATAGTTCACGTAGCTCAATGCTTTTGTGTAGAAAAATGTCCCGAGAATCCCACCACAAATGCTGATCCACAATACGGAACCCCAACCTCGCTGATTGAGTGTTTTAATTAGCCCCCACCCTTTAATCAGAAACGGCAGAAACAGCAGGGCGCCGAATGCATGTTCCAGTGTAATTATTAGAAAGGAAGAAATATTGTATAATTGCTGGCGAAGGATGCCGTCAAGGCTCCAAAGGAAAGCGGCTATAATGACAGCCAGGGGTGGAAGGTACTTTTTCACGAACGGGAAATTAAGCCCACTTGGACTTGATGAAACAGCGGAATTGGACAATTTCAACAAAACAATCTTTCCCGTCCGGAAATATTCTCCGTCCCTGCCGGCAGGTTATTTGAGTGAACGATAATAGAGGTTATATTCTGATTGTCTTGTATTGATAAAAATGAGGTTCAATTGAATAAAATGTAAAATAAAGATGAAATTCCTAACCAGGATTCACCATTAAAAAAAGGAGGCAGCTATGTCTTTCAAACATGTAAAAATCTTTTCAATCTGTATCGTCGGATTATTATCTCAGGTTTTATCCGATGTTCCTTCTCCCAGAATACACCAACCGAATATTCCCTATTTTCTGGAATCAATGGAATTCCAGACTGAACAGATGAATATTTTCCCCCAACGTGTTTCAGGTATGGTGATGGACGGTTACTCTGATCTTCAGTGGAATCCGGCTTATATATTAAAACAAACAGGAAAGTCAGTTTATTTTGATTTTAACTCACAAAGAGGGACCCCCCTTTATTCGATTCCCCTTGTGACTCTTTATCAGAATTACAGTGAGTATTCCAACAATCTAATGGTGCTGCCCGATTGGTATTCAAGCTCGTCTGTAAGCACATTACAGACGACTCCCCTATATAATTTTTCCGCTTTATTAGCTGTAAATCCTAGATTATCCATCGGTTTTATTAATCGGTCATTGTTCGATTATGGACCTTTCCGTTTAAGTTCAAATCAAAATATATTGTTAGGTGATTCTTATTACGGCGCCTGGTCAGCATCTCCTGAGCCAGAGCTTAAAAGAATGGAAGTCGATGAAAACCAGCAAATGGTATCCGGAAATCAATCAGAGATAATTCTGGGATATAAACTGACCCATTCTATTGATTTGGGATTTCGTCTAGGTCATTTCATATTTAATCGTGAGGGGAATCTATATGATTCCCGGTGGGCTATCGATCCCCATTTCTCTTTTGCAGACTTGAATGATGAAACACTGAAAATTGACGGTGATCAGTTAGAGCTGGGCGTTGGGCTTCTGTACAAATTGGGGAATAAAACTCAGTTTGGTGTTTATGCCGGCATAAATAATGGAAATGGCACAGAAAAAATAACATCCTTGGATACGTCAGATACTTGGTCAGAAAGGGACACAGATTCTACTTACTATTATATCGGGGAAGGCTATTTAGACAGTAAGGATACCTATACTTCAGCAGGGAAAAAGCCAACGATCACTTTGACCTTGGAAAGAAAATTGTCGGATGATTTTGTATTAAGATCCTTTTTATATAGTTCAAAATCGAATGTGGATATTAACGGGGCAGTATCTGCCTCCGATACGACTTATGGTGATCGAACCTACGATACATGGAATAACCAGTCTGACCGATATTCTTTCCAAAGATTGGAACGCCATGGCAGTACAGCCAGCGGAATGAAAGGTTCCGGCGAGGAGAAGAAAAATCAATGGAAATGGTTCATATCATTGATTTATGCTCCCGGAGGAAGTTGGTCCGCCTTCGGAGGAGTTCAAATACAACGGTATACATTCAGTCAGACATTTGAAGAAAATTCTGATTACTCTAAGCATAATTGGTATAATTATACAGGTTATATTACCGAGAAAGATCGATGGTATAATAAACAAGTAAAGTATTACTCAATCGAGAGTAATTACCAAGAAGTATCTCTGCTAATACCAATAGGTTTAAAAGCAAAGGTATTGCCCGGATTCAATATTTTATTGGGTACGAATATCAATATGAATTTGGTGGATCAAAATGCGGAGGGGAAAATGGTCTATGCAGAAAAAATCACCCGCAAATGGAAAGATGGGACCTTGATTGTTGACGATGAAGAGTTTAATCGTCTTGAAAAATACAATTCCAATCCGGAAAAAGTTTTTAACCGTTCTGTTGGTTACAGCTTTGGACTGACCTATGATCATCCTTCGGGAGCGAAATTATTTCTCAGATCCGGAGGAGATATTTTCAACACGGCAAATTGGGGATTGGGTTTTGAGATGAACTTTTGAGACCGAAACAAGGGCGAATTGTATTATCCTTGTGAATTATAACCGTATCACGTGAAATTTCTGTCCACAAGGAGTCTGTTTGATCCATCACAAGACTGAGTAATAAAATGAAAATTAATTGCTTTTTCATAACAGTCGCCTATTTTTATTTCTTGCGGAAGTTGAAAACTTTCGCAAAGAATAGGTTGATTTTCAAATTTATTTCATCAAAATAACTTTTTGAGTTTGTGAAAAATCACCTGAAACTAACTGTACAAAATAAACTCCGCTGGACAGATAGCC
>CAZBEY010000109.1:0-4910 GCA_964491015.1 uncultured bacterium
GTCGACAACCGGTGGGCAATCACAATGACAGTTCGATCCGCCATCAGTGTCTCTATAGCATCCTGAACCAACCGTTCTGATTCGGTATCCAAGGCAGATGTTGCTTCATCCAAAATTAAAATTGGCGGATTTTTCAGGATAGCACGAGCAATGGCCAACCTTTGCCGCTGTCCTCCGGAGAGCTTAACCCCTTTTTCACCAATAATAGTTTCAAACCCCTCAGGCATTGCTTCAATAAATTCAAGTGCGTTTGCCGCTTTAGTCGCAGCAACCACTTGATCCATCTCCATTTCTTGTTGCCCATAGGCTATATTTGCTTTAATGGAGTCGTTAAAAAGCAATGTTTCCTGGGTTACAATACCCATTAAGTTTCTTAATGACTTCAATGAAATTGATCGAAGGTCTTTTCCATCGAGTTCAATCGAACCATTAGAAACATCATAAAACCGTGGAATCAAATCAGCGACTGTTGACTTCCCGGCACCGCTAGCCCCCACCAATGCAACCGTGGATCCTTTCTTAATTTTAAATGAAACATTTCTCAGTATATTTTTACTGGAATTATCATATTTAAAATCTACATTATGGAATGAAATATCCGTTTTAAAGGAATTCAAATCAGCTGCATTTTTTGAATTCAGAATAGTAGGTGCTGTATCCAGAATTTGAAAAATTCTTTCCGCAGAAGCTGCGCCCGCTTGTAAATCTACATTCACCTTGCTCAATTTTCTCATTGGATCCATCATTGCAAAGAGAAGAAAAATAAATCGAAGAAAATCTTCTGACGTTAATCCTTTCCCATTTAACACTTCTAAACCACCGATCCACAGCATTAAAACACCCATCATCACACCGAGTATTTCTGTAATCGGAGATGCAAGCAGACGCAGTTTTGCTCTTCGAATAACCAATAAATAAAAACGACGTGTTTCCTGAAAAAATCGCTGAATTTCATAGGCCTCCATTCCAAAGGCTTTGACCACACGGATCGAAGATAATGTCTCAGTGATTATATTGGTAATTCCGGCGATTTTAGTTGCGGTCCGTTTAGACTTTCTGCGAATGCTGCGACCAATCACCATAATGGTCAGACCGGCCAGAGGAATTACGATTAAAGACATCATCGCCATTTTCCAACTAATGACAAACAGCAAAATTGTAAATGCTAATATGTTAATGGGTTCTACCAATAACTGGTGAAAACTGGTCCCCAATGCTCGGCGAAGGCTTGCAACATCATTAATAATGATCGATGTGAGTTCACCGGATTTTTTTTGATGAAAATAGGAAAGTGATAACGAATTAAAATGCTCGTAAAGTTGATTCCTTAAATCGGTTATCAGGTGAATTTGGACAAAGGTCATTGAAATATTTTTTAAATAGAGAAAAATGTTTTTCGTTAAAAATACAGCCAGAATCATAAGACAAAGGACTTTAAGTGTATCTTGAGGCGTCTCTCTTAATATGAGTCCATTTGACCAGAATTTCAATTGTTCGTTAATTGATAGATCCCCCCGGGTTAAGAGCTGTGCCTGATCGGCCAGCAGTTTATTAAAATCCATTAATATATTATTAATAAGTGAGGCTGTGAGCCAAATAGATGCACTATTTAAAACCACGTAGATGAGGGCGGCGCCGGTCGAAAGAAGCAAATATGGCCAATGGTGTAATACTAGCTTAAACATTCTTTTGTAAAGGGATTCGTTCATGATATGGTTACTTTGCCGCTCAATCGAGGATGAATCTACAATTCTTTGTAATATGAGTTAAAGTGCCGTAAAACGTAATCAGAAAAAACATACGCAAAGAAAGGAATGATTGTTTTGGGTGAATGATTGAATGATTGGGTGAATGAATGTTTGATTTGTCGATTGGTTGATTGGGAACACCTTAAATTCTAATTCTTAATCCGTATTTATACGATAAACCATCCGTAAATGTGGAATATTCGCCTCAAAAAAAATATTCCCTTCTCCAATAAAACCAAAATTTTCATAAAATGAAATGACTTTAACCTGGGCATTTAAATACAACAGTGGCTGATCTTCTAATTCCTTTTGAGCAAATTCAACGAGAGCTTTACCCGCTTCTTGCCCCCTATAGGGCTGCAACACAGAAAAACGCTCTAGTTTCACGCCCTTATCCGTATACCGCCAACGTGCAGTCCCAATAATTTTTTCATTTAATAATGCAATTATATGAGTGGCTGAATCTTCATATTCATCAATTTCTTCGTCTCGATCCACGTGTTGTTCAACAATAAATACCGCTTCCCGAATGGCAAGGGCAGAACGGTACTCATCTTTTGTTTCAATATATTTAACTGTTAGCATATATTTACTAAAGGTTAATTTCGTGAAATTATTTTATGCGTCATAAGAAAAAACAAATTATCGTTGTAGGAGATCGGGTTCTTATTCAACCGGATAAAGGAGAAAAGAAATCTGCTGCCGGTCTTTACCTGCCTCCCAGCGTTATCGAAAAACAGGAAATTCGTGGCGGTATCATTGTAGAAGTCGGTCCCGGCATACCCGTTGGGAATCCGGATAACGTAAGCGATGAACCATGGAAAATTGAAACCCATGGTGATGTAAAATATATCCCGACTCAAGCGGAACTGGGTGACTACGCATTATTTTTAAATAAAGCATCCATTGAAATTAAAGTAGAAAATGATCATTATCTCATTGTACCTCAATCTGCGATTTTGGTATTAATCCGGGATGATTTGAACAGTCTCACAAAGTAGCTTCTTTCTTCCAAAATCTTTTTTGGAGGAATAACCTCAGTGAGGGCGAATAAAGTACTATCCGGAAAACAATTATTCAGTTCCGGAACCGTCCCAAATGATAGGGTAAATGGATTCTCCAAACACTCCGACAGATTTATTATAAAATTCCTTCAGATCGTCTGCATCAAAAGGTTCTTTATACGTATTCCCCTTATTGGTATTTCCAAAATAATTGGCGCCGTACTGGTCAATCGATAATTGATGGCGCACAATCCTTACCGGATGAACTCCCGCTTTCAACGCTGCAATGATATCCGTATCTGAATCGCCATAATAAAGATCAAGTCCCAGTTCATTCATTTTTCGATGCTTGGATGTGAATTTTTTACCATTGAGTGTGTCTTTTGGCATGAAAAATAACTCCACATTCTTCCGGACTTTGTACCCCAGAACCTCCGATAAATATTGGGCCAATTGATCTCCATTCTGCCCTGGTCGTGCGGTGATAAAATACACTTTGTGACCATTTTCTCTGAAATAATGAATAAGTTCAATTGTGGGTGTAATGGGAACGGAAAAATCATTATCGTGTGAATTTATCCAACCAAAATCAATGGGAAGTCCCTTCTCCTCGTAATAATATTGAAACATAGGTTCAGAAAAAAGAACTGTATCATCAATGTCAAAACCGACTTTTAAAATCCCCGGCTGGGCAAAAATAAAACTGTTTATCAGTATTAAAATAATTCGAAACATTGGTCTCAAATTTACAACGAACATTGAAACAGAAAACAATCTCAATCTAGTCTTTCGTTATATGATTAAAATATGAATGATATGCCATTTCTACCATAAATAAATATAAGAAAAATATAACTGTCATTGCGAAGCGCAACTTCAGTTGCGATGTGGCAATTTCCTCCCTCAGGAAAAAGGTACAGACATCATTGACCCATTGACGTTGGCTGATCCAAGGGGATTACTTCTTCGACAGTAGTCTCATCGTAATGACAATTTTCTTGTTTATAAATACAAAAAAAGAACGTGTCATTGCAATTCCGATACGGTGTATCGGGTTTCTAAAACAAAAATCCGTTTCCCAATGAAGAATCTCGTAAACTTACTCATGGTTCGAGGCGGAACATATATCCATTTTCCTTTTTGCAAAGTTAAATGCATGTACTGTGATTTTTATTCCGTGGCTGACAGGGAAAGTGACATAACCAGATTCACGCAGGCATTGATTAAAGAAATACAATTATGCGAAGTGGACTCATCGAAGTGGATCATAGATACGGTTTTCTTCGGCGGCGGCACACCCAGCTTGCAATCACCGCAACAACTTGAGTTGGTTTTAAGCGCTCTCCACAAGAAATTTGATTTAACTCAGGTTGACGAATGGTCACTGGAGGTAAATCCCGGGGAATCGCCCATAGAGAAATTAAAAGCATTTAAACATTTGGGGATGAACCGACTTTCTATTGGTATCCAGTCTTTAGAACCATCACTATTAAAATTCCTGACGCGCATCCACGACACTGACCAGGCATTGGCCACATTTGAACATGCCCGCACTGCAGGATTTGACAGTATTAATTGTGATTTGATTTTCAACATCCCCGGTCAGACAACGGATATCTGGCAGCGGGATTTAAAACGTATTGTAGAATTGGAACCTGAACATATTTCCGCTTACTCACTAACCGTTGAACCGGGTACAATTTTAAACAAATTGGTTCAACAAAATAAAGTTACTATTCCAAATGATGATTATAGCGCTGAACTGTATTCATGGACACAAGAATATTTATCACAAGCTGGGTATATCCAATATGAAATTTCTAACTGGGCAAAGCCGGGAAAAGAATGCCGGCAAAACCTCCACTACTGGCAAATCGATCCGTATCTCGCTTTTGGTCCATCCGCCCACGGATTTGATGGAAAAAATCGTTTTAACAATATCCGAAGTCTGGATAAATACCTTCAATTTCTTGAATCAGATAAATTGCCCATAGAAAACCATTATCCAGTTTCACAAAAAGAAATGACCAATGACTTGATTGGGTTTGGATTAAGAACAAACAGGGGTGTGCAGCTAAATCGAATTCCCACAGAGTTTAAAATACAAATTCCTGAAAAGTGGTCATCATATTTAAGTGTGGAAGATGGAAGACTAAAA
>CAZBEY010000110.1:0-4830 GCA_964491015.1 uncultured bacterium
TAATCAACTTTGAAACGATAACATGTAAACACTTTGTCTAATTATTTTCAGTTGTTCCGCTCAAAAACTTCCTCTATTTTCAACCACTAAAGATATGAAACAGATACTCATAAGCTTCCTATTTACCTGCCTCACCTACGGACAATTCGCAAACGTAAAAGTAATTTTTGACGCCCAATTGTTAAAAGTTTATGAGCGGCAAAATGTCATACCGCTGCAGCAGGATGTCATCCGTTTTATTGAGACTACCCGCTGGAATGAAGAATACAGCGACCTCAATATCCCTCTCCATATTCAGTTTATTTTTGAGGGATCTGCCCAAAAAGGCGCTCAGGAAACCTATCTGGCTCAAGTATTGTTTTCAAACGGAACTGACCAGCGATATTTCGATAAATCAGTTCAATTTCCTTATGGACAGGGTGGGACCATTTATTATGATTTAGTCCAGTTTGATCCTCTCTCAAGTTTCTTGGCTTTCTATGCAAACCTGATTCTTGCCGGAGAAATTGATACTTATGAACCCCTGGGCGGCACAAGTACCTATGAAATAGCAAGAGAAATTGCTCTTCGGGGCACGGCAAGTGAATACTCCAGAGGCTGGTCTGACCGGATAGAACTTGTGAACGATATGAGTATAAATTTTGGTCTTCGCAAAGCCAGATTTTCTTATTACTATGGAATGGACTTATTTAATAATGGCAACATAGATGATGCTGTAAAAGAATTTGAGAAAATGATCAAGGGGTTGGATGAAGTAAATGATCGTTTTTCAAAAGAACACTATACAGCTTTTTTTCTCAAAACAAACGCCAATAACCTGGTGGAAGTTTTAGGTTTATTGGGTCAGAAAAATATGCTCCGGGATATGATGGAGTTGGATCCGGATAATATGGAGATTTATCAGGCAGGTCTTGACTAAAGATCAGTAAATTTATTTACACGACGAATGTAATGGGCAAAAACAATGGACCCTCGATAAAGTTGATATAATATTTCTTTATCATTTCTTTTTCTTATCTTTTTGACTAATTGTCGTTTTTTATATATTTTGTGCGGATGTGTCAACAGCCAGCCAAGAGATTTTAAAACCGCTCCAAAATGGTTCATATCCCGTTTAACAAGGGCATAAACCATCGTAACCAATTCTAAAGCGAAACGAATTGGTAATAAATACAGGGTCAGCGATAAATGATAATTAGTAACCATCATAAAAATAGAGTTTCGGTGGTTCAGATAATATTTATAAAAAGATTGCATGGGAAGAGAAACTGCATTTTTATGATACACAATTGATTTTGGTTCAACCATAACTTTTTTTCCCATTAAATGCAATCGCCAGCATAAGTCAATCTCTTCCTGGTGAGCAAAAAATGTTTCGTCAAATCCGCTCGCTTCATTAAAATCATTTTTCCGTACCATCATCGCTGTACCAGAGGTCCAGAATATTTCAGATGGATTGTCGTATTGCCCCTTATCTTCCTCCTGCTCTAAAAATATTCGCCCTCTGGCAAATGGGTAGCAAAAAATATCCAGATGGCCTCCTGCGCCTCCTGCGTAATCGAATAAATTCTTCTCATAATAATTTCGAATTTTCGGTTGGATTGCGGACACATCATCTTGGTCCTCAACTGCTTTTGTTAAATGATTCAGCCAATCCGGTTCCTGAGTAGTATCGTTATTCAGAAATAATAGCCAGTCACCCTTTGCAAAAGAAACGCCACGATTACATCCGCCGGCATAACCCTCATTTTGATCATTCTCTACTAATATAATATCGGGATGGTTATTTTTAATCCAATCCTGACTTCCATCCGTTGATGCATTATCAACGACAATAATTTCTTTTTTAGAATATGAAGATTGTTTGACGGAATCCAGACATTCAGATAAAACATCAATCCCGTTCCAGTGGGGAATTATGATGGAAATAAACATATTATATGGTTAGTGGTTATTGGTAGCTGGTTATTACTCCGGCATCGGTTATCCGTATGATATTCACCATTCCATCCATTTTTTTAAAACCCCTCTTTCCTACCCTGCTCCGCCAACTGGCGGATCCGGCAAACAGGAATTCTCCCTTATGACAGGGGAGATGGTCAAAGGATTCCATTATTAAATCCTCTTATTTTCCCCTGTAACAGGGGAAACACAAAGGGGTTTATCATACGACTAACCATTGCCAGATTAATAGTAGTGAGATGTTCCACCAGTCATCACTCACTGCTCTACCAGTTACTACTCTACTAATCACCAGTTATCCCTCACTATTTTCCAATTCCTTCAATAGTTTATTGGCTTCCTTATCTTTTGGATTTTTTTCTAACCATGATGAAAGCAACGCTTTGGCTTCTTCAACCATTTCCAATTTTCTATAAGTTATTACCAAACTTGAAACAATTTCTGGGTAGTATTGTCGATATTGGTTCCATAATTTGGTATTAATATTTTTTCTATTTTGAGCGCCGGTCAGCACTTTTGATTCCAATGCCTGGTAACCATTATATAGATCATTCAATAGCAATAAACTGGAATGATATTCCTTCATTTCCATATAGGACTGAGCATACTCGAGATTATAACGAACTGAATTATTTTTTCGATTAACGAGGTCTGTAAGTATTTCTTTATATCGACCTTCATTCCCGACTCCATGATATAATCGTCCAACCTGATAATAGAGGTCTCTGCTTTCCATATAAATCGTATTTACGGGTAGATTTTCTGACATTTTATCTAATACCATTTCCGCTTTTTTCCGACTGACTTCGGCGCTATCCTTATTGGCAGCCTGCAGACGTTGAAACTCCATATAATGATGAACGGCTAACTGCATATATGCACTGCGGTAATTTTGGAGCAATCGTATGATTTGTGTATTATAAAATACATCCTCGTTTCCCAAATTACGGAACAAATATTTCTCATGGGGACGGCGAAACCATAAATTCCCCTCTTCTTTTTCCCATTCTATCCCTACTTTGTTTTGATTCCAAATTTCTTCGCCAAATTCTGTCATGAGATGATCTTCCATACGATCAGGATTAATTCCTTTCGTTTTGTAAGGGCGGAGGCGATAGGCCAATCCTTCCATTTCCAGGTAATTTTCCAAACCGATACGATTACTAGGGGAAACAGTCACAGCAAAATAAATAGGGGATGTCCAATCCGTATCGTTGATGATTTGCATAATCATCATATCCTGCACTTTTAATGCTTGCTTGGCGAATGTAGGTTTGACTGTCCATGAAATTTGTTTGTCGCTTTGTACCGGGAATGTGACTTCACGGGTCTTCCAACGGGTCAATCCGGCCGTAATATTGCGTATATCAATGTCAGATATTTTAATAAATCTCCGTCCAAATATTTCGTTCTCCTCACGTTCTTGAATTTGGTTTTTATATTCTTTGTCACTCATCCGAGATTCACGAAGCTGCTTAATATACCAAGGTGTATTCAACAAGCTCAGATTCACAACCGATACGTCTTTCCGAATTTCTTCCACTTCCTGTAAATACCATAATGGGAATGTATCGTTGTCCCCGTTTGTAAATAAAATTCCATTTGGTTCGCAAGACTGGAGCAGATTATAACTGTAATCCCATGCAACATAATTACCACTTCTGTCGTGTTCTTTGTAATTGGCATTTAGCATGACAAGTGGAATAAAAACAATCTGCAGCATTATGGCACCCATGATGACGTTACTGCTCAATTTTGGCTTCTTAAGAGCATCCGCAATCCATTCGCTAATCGCAGCCGATCCAACACCAATCCAAATAGAAAAGGCCAGAAAACTACCCACATAAGAATAATCCCGCTCTCGGGGTTGGGGGTTATCCTGGTTCAAATATAATATGAGCAGCCAGCTTGTTACAAAAAAGAGAGAGAATACGGAAAATGAAATAGTCCAATCTTTTTTAGAATGATACACAAGTCCGATTATTCCTAATATAAACGCTAAGGGCAGGCCAAATTGGAACCAATAAACGCCATCTTCTCGATTATTGGCGCCCATTGCAGTTGTATATTCATTTGTTGAAGGACCTCGTCCGGCAAACTGCCATAGAAAATATCGATTGTACATTTTTCGAATCTGATAATTCCACCAAAAGTCCCACTGCTTCTTGGAATTATAAAACTTATACTTTCTGTTTTGACTCGCGGAATATGTATTTCTTCCCGCTGCAGGTCGGCCTACTACTTCATGTTTCGGCGGAAGTCCATTATAACGTCGGGGAAATTGACTTATTTCACCGTATTGCTCACGCTGCATATATGAAATGGCAGCAGACATATTTTCAGGGTTGTTTTCATCTATGGCAGGATCCTGCCCGGAACGGATAAATATCAATGAATAACTTGAAAATCCAATTAATATGAGCACAGCAGAAGAAAGAGCCAAAGACACTAGCTGATGTTTACTCCTAATAGACCAGACTGTTGTTCCTAAAACAAGGAGGACAAGAAAAATAACACCTTTGATGCCGGCAAAGTCAGCGAGGTTTGGCAACCCTAGGATAATCCCATTATGTATGATAAGAAATATTAATAATGTAATTGCAGTCGTTATAAAAAAAGTCTTCCATTGAAATTCCATTTTACGGAAATAGATAATTAATGCAATAAATGGCAGTGTTAATAGATTTAAAATATGGACACCGATTGCCATACCAAACATGTAGGCAATAATAAGGAAATAACGCTCGCTCCCTGGGTTATCAGCCCTGTCGGACCAATGGAGGATCAACCAAACCACAATAGCAGTAAAGAACGTACTCATTGCATACACTTCTGCTTCAACCGCATTGAACCAGTGGCTGTCTGTGA
>CAZBEY010000111.1:0-4687 GCA_964491015.1 uncultured bacterium
CAAACGCACCATATTAAAACCGCTAATCTTTATCCAATTTCTCAATACGCCGCTGATGCCTACCCCCTTCAAATGGCTCTGCCAACCATAGATCGATTATTCGATATATGTCATCTTTCGACATAAATCGAGCGCCCAATGATAAAATATTGGCATTGTTGTGTTCCCGGGAGAGTTTCACGATTTCGTCAGGACCATTGTAAAAAACAGCCGCACGAGCGCCTTTGATCCGATTGGCAGCCATGGCTTCTCCCTGCCCGGAGCCTCCTAAAATAATACCACGGCTTTCCGGGTTTGCCGCAACTGCTTTGGCGCAGGGAAAAATCAAATCCGGGTAATCATCCCGTGCATCGTATTCGTGGGCACCGTGGTCTATGACATGGTGTCCTTTCTTTACCAAATAAGTTTTGATAGCGTTTTTCAGTTCAAGTCCGGCATGGTCTGTTGCTAAATGTATTTTCATTTTTTTGTCACAGAGTCATCCGCGCGCCATATCTGAAAAAAGTAAAAAGGGGCGGGAAACAGAAATCACCAGGTAATATTCCGGCTGCTTTCATTTTAACTCCGTGTATCCTCATGTTATAATAGGTTATTTAAATGATCTCTTATTTTTTGTTCTACCTGATCAGGAGTAAACCCGAATTTCTTCTCTAAATTCTTCGCCGGGGCTGAAGCACCAAAACGATCCAATCCGATGGAAAGTCCCGCCGGACCCACAAATCGTTCCCAACCAAGAGTAATTCCTGCTTCCAAGGATATTTTCATACAACCGCGGGACGGAATAATTGCATCTCGGTACTCTTGAGGTTGCTCAAAAAATATTTCCCAACAAGGTAAACTGACAATCCTGATTTTTTTATCATTCATCCGTTCTGCAGTTGAAACAGCCAACGGAACTTCCGACCCAGTGGCGATAAAAACCAGTTCTGGACGCCCTTCACAATCCTGATAAACATAACCGCCCCTGGCGACGCCAGCTTTTATTTTATCTATGGATAGATTTGAAACAGGAATTCCCTGTCGTGTTAATAACAAAGCAGAAGGAGTCTCTTTTGATTGTATTGCATTTTCAAAACAGGCGGCTGTTTCTTTTGCATCCCCGGGTCGAAATACATAGAAGTTAGGGATGGTACGCAATGCCATGATATGCTCAACGGGCTGGTGGGTGGGACCATCTTCTCCCACGTAAAAGGAATCATGGGTAAATTCATACATCACCCGCAATTTCTGCAAAGCGCCCAGTCGAAGGGCAGGTCTGGAATAATCTGAAAAGACCAGGAAAGTTCCGCCGAAGGGAATCACACCTCCGTGGAGGCTCATACCATTCATGATGGCAGCCATGGGAAATTCCCGAACACCAAAAGCAAAATTTCGCCCCAGTGGATTCTCTTTTGAAAAATCACCATATTCCTTGGCAAAATTACCCGTATAATTTGAAGGCTCCAAATCGGCTGAACCACCCACTATATTCGGAAGTTGTTTTGCAAAAGTATCCAGCGTCGTTCCAAATGCTTTTCGAGTGGCAACGGAAGTTCCGGCTTCAAATTCAGGATAGGTCAGATAGGGAAGTTTATCCTCAATAATTAGTTCCCATTTGGATTTAAATGATTCCCTTTTCTGTACGTAATTCAATGAAGTTTGCCATTCAGCCATATTCGTTCTTAATTCTTCAAATCCGGATTGAAAATGGGTGATACATTCTCCCGGAACATAGAAGGACTCAACCGGCAAATTTAATTTTTCTTTGGTAGCCTTGATTTCCTCCTGAGGCAGAGGGGCTCCGTGGGTTCGGTGATCCCCTTCCATGTTTGCAGTCCCCCGGGCCATAATAGTTTTCCCAATGATAATGCTGGGTTGTTCAATCACTTGTGCTTTTTCTATGGCCTCCCGGATTGCCGAATGATCGTGACCGTCAATATTTTGAACGTGCCAGTTGAAGCCTTCAAATATTGTGCCTGTTTGCGTGGAATCGGACCGGCTCGTTTTTCCAGAAATCTGTGCTTCGTTTGCGTCGTAATACATGATGAGTTTGGATAAGCCCCAATGTCCGGCTAATGCAGCAGCACCCAATGCTACCGGTTCCTGGAGGTCGCCGTCTCCACATAATATATAGGTGAAATGGCTCAACAATCCTTCCGCCTGGTCGGACTCTTTTTTAAATATTTCCCTCGCGACCGTTTCAGCGACTGCCATTCCTATTCCCATACAGACCCCTTGCCCCAATGGACCTGTAGTTGCTTCGACCCCTTTTAGTTCCACTTCCGGATGACCCGGTGTTTGGCTCCTCCACTGACGAAAGTTTTTTATTTCATCCAAAGGCAGCCAGCCAATGAAATGGAGGAGTGAATATAATAACATAGATTCATGACCGGCAGAAAGGATAAAACGATCCCGGTTGAACCATCGGTCGTCATCCGGATCAAAATGGAGATATTCCTTAAAAAGAACATACGCAAAATCTGCCGATGACAGCGCACCTCCTGAATGACCTGAGTTAGCATGGCTTACCCCATCCAAAATGAGACATTTAATTACATTGAGTGTAAAATTGTCTTTTTCTTCTAAAGTCCAGGATTCAAAGGAATCCAATTCCCTATACGATTTCATTCATCCTCTAATGTGTAAAATGTTTTCATTATTTGTACCGGATCCTCAGCATGAAATATTTCGGAGCCACTCACCAATATATCAGCACCTGCTTTCAAAACCTCCCGGGCATTTTGGAGTTTAATTCCACCGTCCACTTCTATTTTCACTTTATCCCGTAGACACTGTTCTTTAATTAATTGTTTTAATTCTGTGATTTTATCCAATGATTCGGGTAAGAATCCCTGACCACCGAATCCCGGCTCTACGCTCATGACCAGTACCATATCCACTTGGTCCAGAAAGGGTTCAATTTCAGTTAATGGTGTTATTGGTTTCAGAGAAATGCCCACATTTTTTCCATGATCCCTTATCAGGTTGATCATTTTCCCGGGTTTATCAGTCGCTTCAATATGAAAAGTAATATTATCAGCTCCGGCACGAGCGAATGGCTCTACAAGTTTTTCAGGTTCCATGACCATCATATGGACATCAATAAATTTTTCTGTGAAGGGTCTTAATGATTTCACAACGGGCGGACCGACGGTTAGGTTCGGGACAAACTGGTTGTCCATAACGTCTACATGGATCCAGTGAGCCCCTCCCGCCCTGCACATCTCCACTGCCTTACCGAGATAAGCAAAATTTGCTGATAAAATGGACGGCGCCAGGATCATTTAAAAAATTCCAATAATCATAATCACAGACTTTAAAATTGTATTTCCTTCTTTCAATTGTTTTACACTAATTACTTCTTTTATCAATTTAATTACACATAAAATTTATTCCATCCACTTTGCTATGACACCTTATATTTATATTCATAATTTAACTAATCTTCAATGACTACGAAAAAACGACCTGAAAAAATCTCTGCCATCATTTTTGATTTAGACGGAACGCTCCTTGATACACTGGAAGATATTGCCTGGTCCATGAATTCCGTTTTGAAACGAAATGGTTACCCAACCCATCCCGTTGAAGATTATAGAGTATTTATCGGGCAGGGATTAAAACCCCTCGCCGAAAAAGCCATTCAACAAGGGAGTAACAAGGAAGCGTCAGCTGAAAAATTATTTGAAGAATTGCTGAGTGAATATGAGCTATCCCTGGATAAAAATACCGACTATTATGATGGAGTACCCGAAATGCTGGATTTTTTATTTTCTAAACAGATACCAATGTCGGTTCTTTCCAATAAGCAGGATTATTTGACCCAAAAACTTGCCAAAATCTTTTTATCCAAATGGCCGTTTAACATCATCAGTGGGTCCCATAATAACTACCCCAGGAAACCCGATCCTGACCTCGCATTGGACATAGCCGATCGATTGGAAGTGAAAGTGGAAGAGTGTGTATTCATCGGCGATACGGAAACGGATATCCAAACGGCAAAAAATGCCGGTATGTACTCCATTGGTGTATTATGGGGATTCAGAAATCGAGAAATTTTAACAGAAGCTGGAGCTGATTTTATTGTGAAGAAACCGCCTGAAATATCAGAATTTATTAAAAAATAAACTCCGACAAAATGCCCTTATTAGTATTATTTTGTAACTTCCTTAAACACTCGTTTAAAATTTTCACCTAGAATTTTTCGCACATCAGCTTTTGAAATACCTCTTTCCAATAATTTTTTAGTAATAATTGGAAGTTTCGTCACATCCTCAATTCCCCTAGGCATCACTTCTACGCCATCCCAGTCCGCTCCCAGTCCTACGTGATCAGCGCCCATCAACATGGTTAAATAGACAATATGGTCAATAATTGCATCCACTGTGGGAGCTATATTTTGGAGAGCCGGAAGCAATAATTTATTCTCCTCATACCAGATTTCATCCCCATCTGGGTCAAAAAGAGCTGCAAGAGAATCCAATTGAGGTTGATATGATTCACGAACCGCTTTTGCTTTCTGACTAAAGGTACTATCAATGTAAGAAGGATAATAATTCACAAAAACAACACCTCCATTTTCTTTAATGGCCATCAATTGATCATCTTTCAAATTCCTGAAATGCGGGCAGAGGTAATAGGCGGATGAATGAGATGCAATAATCGGTTTTTTAGTGATACTCATAATATCCCAAAATGTTTGTTCGCC
>CAZBEY010000112.1:0-4613 GCA_964491015.1 uncultured bacterium
TGGCAGGTGTAATGGCATCAATGTCATGCTGGTCTGAAAATGTTGCAGAAACAGATACACCCTATATTCCGAATTGAGATGGAGTGAGGCCTGCCTACCGAAGCTTTAGCGTAGGTAGGCAATCTCTTTCCATAAATTTATTCAAGGGGATCACTTCGTTGCTTCGCGCCTCGTGAAGACATATTTTTTGTATTTTTTAAAAAATAATAGAAAATATTATTATGATGTCATGATCAATTATTATTTGTTGAATATGGATATTATTAAAAAGTGTTTACTGTTCATCAAATAATTAATAGTGTAATTTCACATTCAATTATTAAAGATAAAAAATATCAATGACAACACTTGCACTATTAGGCGGTCCACCCGTCCGCACAAAACCATTCCCAACCTGGCCAAGAACATCATCTTCATTAGGGGACAGTGTATTAAAAACACTGGAAAATGAAAATTGGGGTGTGGGAAGTGAAGCCATTACCCGGTTTGAAGAATCGTTTGCGGTGTTTCAAGATGCGAAGTACTGTATAAGTACAAATTCCGGAACCGCAGCCCTTTGGGTAGCCCTGAAAGCAGCCGGCGTCAAAGCAGGGGATGAAGTCATCATTCCCGCCTACACTTTTATTGCCACTGCTTCAGCAGTACTGATGGCAAATGCCATTCCCGTTTTTGTTGATATTGATGAAAATACATTTAACATTGATCCCCATTTGATTCAAAAGGCAATTACGGAAAAAACAAAAGCAATCATGCCTGTACATATTGGAGGTAATCCGGCTGATTTAGATTCAATTATTAATATAGGGAATCAATATAATATTCCTATCGTGGAAGACGCTGCCCAAGCTCACGGCGCAGAATGGAAAGGAAAAAAAGTTGGAGCCATTGGGCTGGGTGGAATTTTCAGTTTTCAGACTTCCAAAAATATGACTGCCGGGGAAGGCGGCGCCATCATCACCAACGATGAACATTTTAAAGAAGCGTGTTTTTCTTATCATAATTGCGGAAGAGTTAAAGGGGGTGAATGGTATGAACACCAGCATCTTGGCGGGAATTTTCGGTTGAACGCATTAGCAGCTTCATTATTAACTCCACAGCTGAAAATGATTGACGGCGATATGGAACTTAGAGATAAAAATAAAGAAAAACTCGACAATGCATTAAAACAGATTGATGGCTTTGAAGTGACAGAATCATACCCACAGACCACCCGGTCAGCCCATCATTTATATATCCTGAAATATAAAAAGGAAAAATTTAATGGAATTCACAGGGATATTTTTTTTAAAGCCATGCAGGCAGAAGGTGTCTTTACGTATGCAGGATATAAACCGATTTACAAGGAACAATTGTTCATAACGGATCCAGAAGAATATCCGTGGTTAAAAGATTATGATTATGCATCCATGTCGTTACCAATAACTGAAAGAATATGTCATGAGGAATCGGTTTGGCTGAAGCAGAATCATCTTCTTGGAAACGATAAAGATATTCAGGATATCATTGATGCATTTGAAAAAGTAACATCCGTGATTAAAAATCACCCTGAAAAACTATTAAATAGCTAATCAGAAAGAAAATATAATGAACGAAATTGACTTGAAAAAATTATTAAGCGCAGTGGATGTTCCTGCCGATTGGGTAGGAATCAGGGAAGTTCGGGAAGTGACAACCACACGGTATGTTCGTGATGAGCATCCCCAGGCGAATTCCAGAGCCGCTACCCATGGAATCATGGTTGAAGTACTTGCCAAGGGACAATTTGGCTATTGTGCTGTGGGTAGGATGGATGAAGCTGCTGTAGCAGAATCTGCGAAGAAAGCATACCAACAGGCTCTGGCTGCATCAGAATATGCTGTTTATTCGTTTACTCAAGATGCGCGCCCGCCCCACAAAGGGTCCTATGCCACATCGGTAACAAAAGATTTTGATTCGCTTTCAGCCGGGGATATTAATGATCTCCTCATTAACATAAATAAAAAATTAAAGGTCTCCGGTAAAATTATTTCTGCCAATGCATACGGTGTTACCTTAGATGTACTCCATCGATTTGTGAGCTCCAATGGAAGTGATATTTCCCAGGATTTTATCATTACATACTTGGAAATGCAAGCCACAGCGCAGGAGGGTTCAGAATCACAAACCAGATCAAATGGAGGAAGGGGAAACGCCCGGCAATTGGGTCTCGAAGCATTTGATGAAGAAACGGCCCTTTCACTGGCCCAAAAAACCGGATCCCAGGCAGTGGAATTATTATCCGCAGAAAATTGTCCCACAGGCACATTTGACCTGGTACTGGCTCCGGATCAGATGATACTGCAAATTCATGAGAGTGTTGGTCATGCACTGGAAATTGATCGAATTCTTGGTGACGAGCGAAATTATGCCGGTTGGAGCTTTGTACACCTTGAGGATTTCGGGAAATTGCAATATGGCTCACAACTGATGAATGTAACATTTGATCCAACGGTACATTCCCAATTGGCCTCCTATTCTTTCGATGACGGCGGATTAAAGGCCGAACGAGAATATATTATCAAGGAAGGTAAATTACTCCGAGGATTGGGCGCCAAAGAGAGTCAAATCCGTTCCGATGCTCCGGGGGTTGCTAATTTTAGAGCCTCTTCATGGAATCGGCCTCCAATCGACCGAATGGCTAATTTAAATCTTGAACCGGGGGTATCCACATTCGATGAAATTATTTCCTCAGTTGAATACGGTATCATGATGGAGGCAAATCGATCCTGGTCTATTGATCAGTACAGAAACAAGTTTCAGTTCGGGTGTGAATATGGGCGTTTGATTGAAAACGGAAAATTGACAAAAACGGTGAAAAATCCCAACTATCGCGGTATTTCAAATTCTTTCTGGGCAGATCTTGCAATGGTTGGGAACAAAGAGACATTTGAAATATACGGTACTCCGAATTGTGGAAAAGGAGAGCCGAATCAGGTAATTCGTGTTGGCCATGCGTCACCGGTTTGTCTGTTTAAAAATGTTGATATTTTTGGAGGCGCATAATGGAACAATTATTTAACCAACTTAATAAAGTCTTAATGAGTCAGCTGATTGAAGGTGAACATTTAAAACTTTCATTCAGTGGAGAAAATAGTCAATATATTCGAATTAATAATCATAAAGTGCGGCAAACGGGTCTGGTTAAAGAAAGGAATTTGAGTTTAACTATCATACAAAATTCCAGAACATGTTCAGGTTCCCTCACATTGAGTGGCAATCTGGAAAATGACTTAGATAATGCTTTAACTGAGCTGAAGCGATTAAGAAATGAAGTTAAACAATTACCGGAAGATCCATTTATATCATTACCAAAAAATATGGGCTCGAGCCGCTCAATAGCCCCTACGGACTTGTTGGATGAAGAAAAAACTATTTCAGCAATAATGCCGTCATTAAAAGAATTGGATATTACGGGAATTTGGGCATCGGGTATTGTAGCTCGCGGAACGGCGAATTCAGCCGGACAAAAACACTGGTTTCAGTCCGGGTCATTCAGTCTGGACTCTTCCTTTGTCACACCCGGACACAAAATGGTTAAGGGCACTTTTGCAGGATCCTCGTGGAATCAAGCTGAATATGAAAAATTTATTGAAAATTCCCGCAAAAAGCTGGAAATCATGAATCGAAAGCCGATTACATTGAAACCGGGGAATTACAGAACATGGTTCGCACCGACTGCCGTTGGTGAATTTATAAACATGTTTTCATGGAACGGACTGAGTGAAGGATCCATTCGACAGGGTAAAAGCGCATTCTTGAAAATGCACAATGAAGGCGCAACACTTTCTGAAAAATTTTCTCTTGCAGAAGATTTCAGCTCCGGAATGGTACCCAGATTTAACACGGATGGTGAAGTGGCACCTAAAAAATTGGACTTAATCGAAAATGGACGATTAGTAAATACACTAATATCAACAAGAACAGCGAAGGAGTATGGAATGGAATCCAATTTTGCTGATCCTGAAGGTGAATATCTTAGAATGCCCGTGATGGAGACAGGTGAGCTGGATGAACAGAACGTACTGAAAGCAATTGGCACCGGGCTTTATTTATCCAATCTGTGGTATTTGAACTGGAGCGATAATATTAATGGCAGAATTACCGGCATGACTCGGTACGCTTGTTTCTGGGTGGAGAATGGTGAAATAGTAGCTCCCATTGAATCCATGCGTTTTGATGATACATTGTATAATTTCTTTGGTAATGAATTGGAAGCTGTCGGAAGTAAAGCAGATTTTCTCCCAACCGTAGAAACTTACTATGAAAGACAGATAGGCGGAACTTTTTGTCCGGGTATACTTGTTAGCTCTTTTTCATTGACGCTTTAACTAACAAATCCCTTGAGAATCCAGCCATTCCCGTCCAATGCCTGACTTTAAGTATCGTTCTCTGGCAATAGCTTCTGCCCTTGTATTGAATTTTTCATAATACACTAAATGCCAGGGTTTAAATGCTTTAGTGGATTTTACTTTACCGTAATTATGGTCAATTAATCTCAGAGGTATACTCTGGCAATGTCCAATGTATCGATAATGATTAACTAAATTTCGGAGGACATAAACATAATACATTTGATTGTGCCCGGGACTGGAGTC
>CAZBEY010000113.1:0-4534 GCA_964491015.1 uncultured bacterium
AGATCATTGTTTATATCTCGGCATTAATTTAAAACAGTTATCCAGGAGAAAAATACTTATTTATATTTCTATTGACATGGCCGTTATTCGAGTTAAAGGATTTCCACCGTTTCATACTTGTAACAACCTTTCTCCTTCATTCTCTCTATCATCTTTTCAATGGGTTCAGAAAGACAATTACCCGCTTTTTCTTGGCAGAAAGGACAAGAATGAATTTCTCCATCAGCATCTACATACAAATACCGGCTCCCGGCGCCAAAACAACCTCCGCGTCGCTGGTGGTATGCGGGATACATAAACGTAGGATAATGGTTATATTTTTTCTTTCCATTTATTTCTAAAAAGAATTTTTCGATGATAGCTTGTTGTGCGGATGTTAAGGCAACCTCTTTCCCGGTATAATGCCCAACGGCCCGAGGTTCTAATATTTGAACAAATCCTGCTCCTATAGACTTGGCAACATCAGCATACTTCCAGAGATTGATTTCAGATAAAAATAATTTAGTTGCACATAAGGTTAAACCGAGAACGAGATCTGCTTTCAGTACATTTTCTGCAGACTTCGCAACCTCTTGAAAGGAATTGGGCAAACCTCGAAATGCATTGTGTGCAGCAGAATCCCAATGATCAAGACTGATATTCACACCGGTCAATCCAGCTTCTTTTAGATTTCTTGCTTTGTCAAAGGTCAAGTCGTATCCGGAAGTAAGAATCCAAAAGTCCGTTTCCTTTTTAGCCTTGCTTATAACTGAAATCAGATCATCTATGCGTTGCAAAGGCTCTCCTCCGCTGAATTGAATTTGTCCAATACCTCTGTCCTGAAAACGACGGGTTATAAAATGAAGGTCTTCAAGTGAAAGGCTCTCTTTATCATTTAGCGTTTCCCACTCGTAACAATGTTCGCATTGCAGCGGACATTTTTTAGTAATAGCAAAGATCATCGTCAACAGATATCCTTTATCTGGTCGAAAAGAATATGCTTGATTAAGCTCGTTTTCAATACAAAAATCAAAGGCTTTGGACGGCCAGCCCGGAACGTTTAGTGCAAAAAAGTAACGCCCGTCCGATTTAACGATTTTGTTAATTTTATTACCATTGATACTTCTACGAATATCAATTAACTTTTTTAAACCTTTGAAAGCCTGGATAGGATTACGATAGTTTTTGAACCCAATCTGAAGGATTCGTACACGTAATAGAAATTTGAGGAGAAGTTTTTTAAAACTGAAAAACATGGGGAAACACCAATGCTCTTTGTTTAGTGCAAAGTTGATATTTTGTTCTATCATTTATTTTGACCGAAACGCCGTCATTATCGTGCACATATCCGCTATTCCTGTAATCCGTTATACAATTGAAAAAATCGCTCTTTAGAGAATTGGGGAAAAGCTCCCGATTCTCTGAATCCTTTTAGATATACCAGATCAGGTTTACCGGTTGGGTTTCTCAATATCTCGTAGTGCCCTTTGCTGTGGAGAATAGCGGTTCTTTCGATTCCCTCTTTCTTTGGAGGAACCTCGAAGGCTAACAATACCTCATCATCTACATACGGTTGATCGTAGTAATAATCATCGTCAAGTTGAAGCAAATCAGACACGTCTCGTCCATTTTGGTCTTTAGCAGAAACAACTTGAAGTCGAGTTTGCTGTGCCGGAAAATCCGGTGTGAATTCCATTGCCGCATAGTCGATCTCCCAGAATAGGAAACCAAATTCCAGTTTGATTCGTACTTCGTCAGATGTCATTTTAGAAAGATCAATTGATAAAACATCCTCTTTTGCTGCCATTGGGCCAATAACATTAAAATAGTCCACAAATTCCCATCCTTTATCCGTTTCAAGAAATACTGATAGTGGAATCCCTTGATTAAGAGACCAATTCATTAATTCCTCGAAAGATCGCGTTTTTTGTTTTTCTTTCCAATCACCCAGTTTATTCCCAAACAATTCAGAAAATTGCCCGTGGATATAATCAAGCCAAAATGTATTTTTTCCCCTGATTAGTAATTTACCGTTTTTTGCTTCTTTCGGGCGATCAAAGGTCAGGATTACCCCATCCATCAGCTCGTCATTGTCTTCGGGGATTCCGCTCAAATAGTTTACATCGTCCTTATTAATTAATAAACTTTCTACGTCGTCTCCTCTAATCGTCGTGGCGTGGTGCGGCGGTCTTGGATCAACAATCCTATGAGCTGTTCCGTATTTATCTATTAGGATATCTGTGTTTTCAGGATGATCAAACACAATTAGCTCAGCTAGGTTTGTGTGTTGAATTTCTTTTACTTCATTGGTGATCTTGATTTTATATTCATTATTGATGGGTGATAAACCGGGAAGTGGTAAATAATCGTGTCGCTCAAGGGGCGGGTGAATTGCTCCACTATAAATCTCCCCGGTGAATTCATAACTTTCTCCGTTGTATGCATAAACAAATGGGCAGGATTCCTTTAAGAGTAAAATTACGAGAAAGATCGCGCCAGCTGTTCCTGCCAGGCCGCCTGCAGTATATAAAATTGTTTTTCCTACGTCCATATCATACACATCAACTTTTTCAATCGCAGAAAAAGGGATTGCCGTTGTTCCGGTTTTTGCATACTCATCCCAGTCAATTTCGAATGTATTATTAAGATAGAGATTTACTCTCTGTTTCTTTTTTGTCTTAAAATTAGGCGGAGGAACAATTAAGGCGCCTATCAACCGGTCTTTCTCAATTGTAATATTTTTCATGATTCTAAAGGTATTTCTCTGGTATACAAAATATTCTTTATTTGTATCTGCGAACATTGGCTGATCTTTCGGGAGAATCGTTGTTTTATATGCAACACATCCGAAATTTATATTTATTAACGAAACAATAATTAATATAACTACAATATTTTTTAAAGGATAATTTTTCTTCATAATATTACCTTTTTAATAATTGAAACGGGCTAACGTTGATCCCAGCGTTTATGAACCAGGAGATTTGCGGTTTATCTTCTTTTAACATTGTATAAATGAGCTCAAAAACATCTGTTTCTGCAGTGCTCCATATCGAAAGTGTTTTATTTATTTCAAACTCCACCATCGGGCCTACCAGCAAAGGAAACTCTAAATCATTAATATCACTAAAAATAAAACCTGCCGATGTTCCTGCTTTTAATCGAGGAGATACATCTGAATATTTTCTATATTTTAATGCGTAGAGCGTATTCGCCTTTTTAGATTTCTCATTATTTAATGTGTAAATACTATGGCCGAATCGAGAGTTGGGATTGATATGAACATTCACAGTGAAACCATATAATGTCATGGGTTCTTTGACGGAAGGTCTGATGATTCTTTGCACAATAGGCGATATACTTATTTGTTCAAAATTCAAAGAACTTCTCATTTTTCGGTGATGCGGAGAATATTTTAACCCAAAGAATATGGAGGGTTGTTGATTTGATTCTAGCCTAAAAAAGTGAACGGGTTTTGTAACGCTTAAAGCCCATTTAGGTTTAAAATAGTATTTAAGTTCAAATTCACCGCCGCTCCAGACTCTTAAATCGTTCCATAATTCTCGACCCCCAGAAATGAACTCTATTTGTGAATACATTCCCAGCGAGACACCGCCCAGCATGCGGCCCATTTGAAAAACAGGGATTTGAATATTCGGAAACAATACAAGTCCAAAATCTCCGTTTTGTCCTCTTACAAAATTACCTGTGTCGTAATCTTCTCCGCTAATATCCTCTAATGAAACATAATATATACTCAAAGAGCCTTTAAAAGGTAAAAACTGTATTTGATAACCTAAGTGTAATCCTATGCTTGAAATAGAATTTGGTAATTTTTTTTCGACCCATTCCCATGACCAATATCCGCCCCAATTTGTACTTTCCCAGATGGAGTCGCTTCTGATGTATTCATAATCTTCATGGGTCCAATATTTTCTTGGTAATTCCCCAAGGGATAAACCAAACTCCCACATTTTTGAATTTGAATCTTTAAAATATTTTTTTCCCTCAAAAATATAAGAATCAGGAAATGTTGTAGCAAGCATTCCCGAAAGAGAAAGGATCGGGAAGCTGTACAAACCTATTGGTATAGTATAAGTTAGCACATTTTCAAAATCATCCTCTGCTAACGCCACGACAGCCAAGGATGTCATCCAAATATATGCCCCATATTTTCCAAACGATGGAAGATAATAACTCCCTTTCGGTGTAAAACGCACATACTCTAGAGAGTCTGTGGAATACGTTGATACCCCAAAAGAATCTGCGCTTACCCGGTGGAATAATTTGAACTTATCAGAAGAAACCATTAGCGGTGGATAAACCGATGTGATTTCTTCCTGATGCACTGAAACAGAAAAGTAGCCTTTTTGTTTTGAATTGATGTCAAAACCATGTCGTTGAGCCAAAGATTCAATCTTATTTTTATCAACGAAGGTATAGGCTTCGGTCGTTGAACGCTCTGGTTCGTCTACCGAAATTTTGTCTTGAGCATGAAAAAAACTAATTACTGCTAAACATATATACAGAAGTTGATTGATTGCTTTCATCGTTA
>CAZBEY010000114.1:0-2445 GCA_964491015.1 uncultured bacterium
GGAAGGGCGGAAATGCAGCCATCGGCACCTTTGCATCCCGCAATAGTAGCTGAAATTAATTCAGGCGTTACAAACGGCCGGGCAGCATCGTGAACAGCAATGATTTTTACATCATCCGATAGAGCTAAACAGCCGTTCAATACAGAATCCTGCCTTCTGTCTCCGCCCGTCACAGCCCTCACTGACTTTGCAGATGTATAGGATTTGACTTCTCTGGAAACCAATTCAAGATTTTCCTCCGGAACAACGACCACAATTTCAGAAACATCACTGCATTCCAAAAAAGACTTCAGTGTATGAAATAGCAGAGGTCGATTATTTAGCCGTTTAAATTGCTTTTTTTCTCCAAACCGTTCCCCGGAACCGGCGGCGGCAATAACGGCGCCGGCTTTTAGGTCGTCACTCATTATTTGATAAACATGGCATCACCGTAACTCAAAAAGCGGTAATCGTTTTTCTTCGCTTCTCGATAGGCTTTCATCATTAAATCCCGATCAGAAAATGCGGAAATCATCATGAGTAATGTACTTTTTGGTTGGTGAAAATTCGTAATGACACCATCCACCATTTTGAAATTGTAGGGCGGATAGATAAACTTATCCGTCCAACCCCGCTTTGGAGATACCTGGAAGCCAGACACTGCCACGGTTTCCAGCGCCCGAACGGTCGAAGTTCCAACGGCGTATATTTTCCGGCGTCTCCGTTTCGTTTCGTTAATTGCCAGGGCTGTTTTTGGACTGACTTCAAAATATTCAGAATCCATCTGATGACGATTTAAATCCTCCACCTGTACCGGGCGAAACGTACCTAATCCGATATGCAATGTTACGTAGGCAATATTCACCCCTTTATCGGTCAATCTTTTCAGCAATCCGTCTGTGAAATGCAAGCCGGCGGTGGGAGCGGCGACGGCTCCCCGTTCATCTGCAAAAACAGTTTGATACCGAATTTTGTCTTTTGCTTCAGCGGGGCGTTTAATATACGGTGGAAGGGGCGACGTACCAATGCGATCGATGACATTATAAAAATCATCGCCTTCATATTCAAAACGGACAACCCGCCCACCGGAAATGGTATTATCAATGACGTCACAAAATACATTTTTTGCAAACATAAGTTTGTTTCCGATACGAACCTTCCGGGCCGGGCGCACCATAACTTCCCAAAGTTCATTTTCTAATTCCCGAAGCAAAAAAACTTCTACCTGAGCCTCTGTACGATCCTTGCTTGCAAAAAGTCTGGCCGGAAATACTTTTGTATTATTTAATATAATTAAGTCATTTTTTCTAAAATATTCTACCATATTAGAAAAAGTTTTATGCTCAATATTTCCGTCTTCTTTATTAATCACCATCAGTTTGGATAAATCCCTCCGCTTGGCCGGATACTGAGCAATATATTTTTCCGGTAATGGATAATCAAAATCAGACAATTTGTATTTTTTCTTTTTATTTATCATGTAAATAACCTCTGTTGAGTTTCTGTGTCATATGTTTTATTTAAAAGTTTGTAAGCCTTTTCCCGGGCAATGCGCCCCCGGGATGTGCGCTGAATAAATCCTTCTTTGATTAAATAGGGTTCATAAACATCTTCAATGGTGGTGGCATCTTCGCTGATAGCCACCGACAGGGAGCTCACCCCCACCGGGCCTCCATTGAATTGATCAATCAGAACACCTAATATCCGGCGATCCATTTCATCCAGACCGTGAGAATCGATTCCCATTCCATCCAGGGCTTCTTTTGCTACTTTTTCATTAATAAATCCCTTCGCTTTCACTTGGGCAAAATCTCGTGTGCGCCGTAAAATACGATTCGCAATTCGGGGGGTTCCACGGCTTCGTTTTGCCAGTTCCATGGCTCCATCATCCTCGATAGAGACTTCTAAAATTTCAGCCGAACGGTTGATAATATGAAATAAATCCTCCGAATTGTAAAAATCCACCCGTAGGAGAATCCCGAAACGATCCCGCATGGGTGAAGTTAAATTTCCCAACCGCGTTGTGGCTCCAATCAGGGTAAAGGGATCAATGTTTAGTTGAACGCTGCGGGCGCTGGGACCCTTATCGATCATAATTTCAATGCGATAATCCTCCATTGCAGAATAAAGATATTCTTCCACGACAGAATTCAACCGGTGAATTTCGTCAATAAAAAATACATCACGACCCTGGAGGTTGGTCAGAACACCCGCAAGATCACCGGCTCTTTCGATTACAGGACCTGAAGACTGTTTCAAATTTGAACCCAGTTCTTTAGAAATAATATTGGCCAGAGTGGTTTTTCCCAAACCCGGAGGGCCGAAAAGCAACACATGATCCAATGATTCACCCCGCTCATTAGCTGCCTTAATATAAAGTGTCAGATTGTCTACCACTTCCCGTTGACCTATGAATTCATCGAATTTTTCAGGACGGAGAGACTTCTCAACAATGATGTCTTCTTC
>CAZBEY010000114.1:2545-4494 GCA_964491015.1 uncultured bacterium
GCACCATTGGTAATGATCATAGCATCCTCCCATTCGCCCGGAGCAATAATGGCATTGCGGTATTCTTCACTTTGTCTTTGAAACAATTCCCATGAAATAGCGGCAACGATTTTTACATTAGGGCCTTCTTCCTTGATCCGGGGCAATAATTGTACAATGGAATTTGTAGAACTGGTTCCGCGAACAATAATCACACCCTCTTTTTCCTTATCCGGATTATAATCTTTTATAAGATAAGCCCCTTTGGCTGCATCCATATACGAAGCCATGCCCAGCGCTCCCCTGTCCGGAATTTCAACGGGTGGACGAGTTAAGTGCAGTGCAATAATTGGAATATCTGTGTTAAATGCTGCCGCCATCGCCGGCGCTACTTCGTTATGTTCCCATGGATGGATATTGACAATTTGCCCTTCCGGAAATAGTTGCGTAACTCCCGGAGAAAAAATACCAAAATGGGTTCGGCTGTCTTCAGCTGTTTCCGGGCCGGAATGGCCCACCACCCATAAAATTTTACCCACCTTAAAATCGGAATCCTGGGCGATTTGGCTGAATAAACGCAGCGGTCCGTATTTGAGATAACTGAATGATCCATAAGTGCTCATGGCGCCATAAAAACCGTTGTATTCTTCATAGACATTATCGCTGAAGTTCACCGTTGCCAATCCGGCCATCATCCCGGCGTTTGTAAATTCAGTAATCCCCTGGGGCATTAAAGGACTGTCTGTATTTGTATGTTTATCAAATAACCCGCGGTTTCCATCCCCCAGCCATTGTTTAGCAAAACCTGCAATATTGGTGGATCCTGCCAGGTCTGCGCTCATGGCAATCATCAGCGGGCGGCCATATTTTTTTTCAGAAACAGTATTGATATAGCTGGCATATTTCGAAAAGCCTACTCTGTTCGGTGATTTTTCGCCCGGCTTGGCGAATAACTCGCTCGGTAATTCCTTTAGATTAAATATAGATTTATCTTTACATGGATTTTCATCAGTGATACGGCAAGAATCATAACTGTCCGCAACGCTGTCTCCAAGCGCTACCAATGTGTCGGCTAAATAATCCACCAGTTCCTGATTATTTTCCAATACTGAAAACACGGTATTAAAATATGATTTTGCTTGGTCCACTTGGGCATCCAATGTTTCGTGCGCTTCACTGCCAAAACCTTGAAAATTCACATTGTATTTTTGGGTAAAATCTTCTTTTGTTTTCCAGAATAATTCAGAATTCCGTTTATGCGCTGCGCCATGGCTTGCGTGGTCGTACTTATAATAACCACGCCCTTTTCGCATTTTTGCATAAAGTATTTTAGGTTGATCTGATTTGGCGTTTTCTACTAAAAGTTTGTAATATGCCTCTGTTAAGGATTCCCAATCCTCTCCGTCCATCGTTCCTTCCACGTGCCAGCCGTGGGAGCCAAACCAATCGTCGGGTGTTCCGTACATAATGGAACTGATCGGTCGATTATCAATCCCAAAATCATTCCAATCCAGAAAGTAAATCAAATTGCCTAGACCAAGCCCCCAGGCAGAATTCATCGTTTCATGGGATGCCCCGGCTGTAAATCCGCCTTCTCCTTCAAAGGCAAAAACTTTTACATCGGAAGTCCCGGCCAATTTGAGGGCAAGGGCCTCTCCCGCTGCGGCGGGCGAACCATGTCCGCTGGGACCTGTATTGAATTTGAAAAATAATGTTTTCCCTTCCATTTCTGCATGCCCCGGCAAGCCGCCGTTGCGACGTAATGTCAGTAAGTCCTCCCATACAAGCTGAAATTTCTCCCCTTTTTTATGTAAATATTTTTGATCCCCTGTTTGAGCAAATTTTATTCTCATTGCTTCATTGAATACAGCCAGCGTTGCGTAGACCATTGGATTGGCATGACCGGCCACCAAAACGTATCGATCGGCAAACCGTTTACCGGCTTCGCGAATATCCCAGCGCATCGCCCC
>CAZBEY010000115.1:0-4419 GCA_964491015.1 uncultured bacterium
TGGAAAACTGGAGAATTATCAAACCATCCGGAGTGACAGCAATTAAAGATGATGAGCAATAAACACACTCTAATTGGTAAAAACCTATCCAAGCAATACGGTTCCCGCTGGGTGGTGTCCGGTGTAAACCTGGAAGTGAGTCAGGGAGAAATTGTTGGATTACTGGGACCAAATGGCGCAGGAAAGACAACCACATTCTATATGATAACCGGTATGATTAAACCTTCCAAGGGACATATTTCACTGGATGACGATAAAATAACCGATGATGCAATGTATGTACGGGCAAGGAAGGGCATCGGATATTTGGCTCAAGAACCTTCCATTTTTGGTAAGCTGTCTGTGGAAGATAATTTGAAACTAGTATTAGAAATGACCAAGTTTTCTAAAAAAGAACAAAAGGAAAAAACTGATCGACTTTTGGATGAATTATCTGTGAGTCATTTGCGAAAAAGCAAAGGGAATACACTTTCAGGCGGAGAACGTCGCCGGGTGGAGATTTGCCGCGCACTGGCACTTGATCCGAATTTTATTTTATTAGATGAACCATTCGCAGGAGTGGACCCAATTGCAGTTGAAGACATACAGAAGATTGTTAAATCGTTAAAAAACCGCAACATCGGCGTCTTGATTACAGATCACAATGTACGGGAAACATTATCCATAACTGATCGATCCTATTTATTGTTTGATGGGCGTATTCTAAATTCCGGTACGTCTGAATTTCTTGCCAATGACGAAGAAGCCCGAAGACTCTATTTGGGTGAAAAATTTAAACTAGACTAATGGTAAAACTTCAACAGCGGTTAGTACAAAAACAAGCGCTCCAACCTCAGCAAATCCTGCAGGCGACCATCCTACAGCTGAATACGGTGAATTTGGAAGAACGTATTCTGGAGGAATTGGAATCCAACCCTGTTTTGGAACAGGCAGAAGGAACCAATGAAGAAGAGCCCGAACCTTCTACGAGTGAAAATGAATTGGATTGGGAGCTAGACGAATATGAACCCCCAAATGTATTTGAACAAAAAGAGCGAAAGGATATGCCCATTCCGCAAAAGAAGGATTTTGTGGAATATCTCATCGACCAATTAGACTTATGTGATTTTTCCATTCAAGAACGAATGGCTGCAGAAGAAATCATTTACAATTTAGATGAAAATGGATATTTAGCGGTCGACCTTGAAATAATTGTTGACCGGTCAGAATTGGAACTAAATGAAGTGTTATCTGTTTTAAAAAGGATACAATCCATGGATCCTAAAGGGATTGCTGCCAGAAATTTACAGGAATGTTTATTAATGCAAGTTGATGGAGATGAAGAGCCTATAGTTCGCCGGTTGTTAAGTAATTATTTTGATGATTTAGCAAATCATCGATATGACCAGCTTATGGATAAAACAGGATGCACTGAAGAAGAATTAAAACATGCATTAGACTGCATCGAACATTTAAATCCAAAGCCGGGAGCTGGTCATGAAACTATTGAATTAGCCACGGTTATTCCTGAATTGATCGTTCATGAAAGAGATAATAATTGGGTCGTAGTTGTGAATGATAATTGGCTTCCGGAAGTACAAGTGAGTCAAGAATATGTAGATATGTTAGCAGGCGAACTGGATAAGAAGGCAAAATCATTCATTAAAAATAAAATGAATGATGCAAAATGGTTTGTAGATGCGATTTCTGAACGAAGAAAAACATTAGCCGATGTTATGATAACAATTATAAAAAAACAGCCAGAATTTTTTAATGGAAATATTGACATTCTCAGACCCATGAAACTTCAAGATATTGCTGATGAATTGAATTTGGATATTTCCACAATCAGCCGTTCTACCCGCGGAAAATATGTAGATACACCGTATGGTGTTTACGAGTTAAAATCATTCTTTACTGAAGGCCTTATCAATTCTAGTGGAGAAGAAATCAGTACCATGCAAATCAAGCAATTGCTGAAAAAAACCTTAGATAATGAGGATAAACAACATCCGCTGACTGATGAACAATTAAAAGTCATTTTGAATGAAAATGGATTTCCAGTGGCTCGAAGAACCGTTGCAAAATACAGGGAACAACTGCATCTTCCCATAGCGCGCTTACGGAAAAAATTTAAAAAAACAGTTATGGAGAAAAATCATGTCACGTAAACGAATTATTATCGGCGACCAGGAAATAACCCTGCCTGCTATCGGGGTATTACCCATTTTGGGTATTGCTCTGATACTCTGGCTTCTATCGGGTGTGTTTGTGGTCGGGCCTGATGAGGTAGGTGTCGTCCAAACGTTTGGAAGATATAGCCGGGTAGCCCAATCAGGTTTAAATTTTCACTTTCCCTATCCCATTGAGACAGTTCACACGCCAAAAGTAATGGAAGTTAAACGGGTTGAAATTGGTTTCAGGACCGTTGGGAATAACCAATTTCGCACAATAGAAAAAGAAAGTCTTATGCTTACCGGAGATGAAAATATTGTCGATGCAGAACTGATTGTTCAATACAAAATTAAAGATGCTGTAAACTATCTTTTCAATTTTGTAGAACCGGTACTTACTGTCAGGGAAGCAGCCGAAGCGTCATTGCGGACAGTGGTTGGAAAACATAAAATTGATGAAGCGTTGACTTCAGGTAAATACCAGATTCAAGAAGAAACAAAAGAGTTGCTTCAAAGCATTTTAGATAAGTACGAAACGGGTATTCTCGTAGTCGCAGTACAGCTACAGGATGTGTCACCGCCCAAGCAAGTGGTAGCGGCATTTAAGGATGTCGCTTCAGCGAAAGAGGACAAAAATCGTATGATTAATCAGGCAGAAGGTTATCGTAATGATGTTATCCCAAAAGCCCGAGGTGAGGCTCAGGCGATGATTCGGGAAGCAGAAGGATTTAAGGAAGCAAGAGTCAAACGTTCGGAAGGGGATGTGGCTAAATTTAAAGCGATGTTGACTGAATATAAAAAAGCCAAAGATGTGACCAGGAAACGAATGTATCTTGAAACAATGGAAGAAATTCTGCCCAACATTGGCAAATATGTTGTTCCCGGTGGAGATGGAGGAAACCTCCTCAACCTCCTTAATCTGAATACGAAAGGAGGTAAAAAATGAAAAAATCATTCTTAGTTATTATCATTCTTGGTTTAATCATCTTTTTTACAACTGTCTTTACCGTTGACGAGCGTCAGCAGGTGGTCATTTTACAATTGGGAAAACCCATTCGTACCATCACGGAACCTGGTTTACATTTCAAATTGCCTGTACCGTTTCAAAATGCCGTAACGTTTGATGATCGTCTTTTGGAATACGATGTTGCTCCGGAAGAAGTCCTCAGTAAAGATAAAAAAACCCTTATTGTAGATAATTATGTCCGCTGGAGAATTGTAGATGCACTTCTGTTTCTACAGACAGTTCAAGCCATTCCCAATGCCGTCACTCGTTTGGATGATATTGTATACTCTGAACTTCGCCAGGAACTGGGAAAACATAACATGTCTGAAATCATTACTGAAACCAGGGAAGAGATTATGGAAATAGTCACTCGCGCAAGTGATAATTCCACAACGCCTTACGGGATTGAAGTGGTGGACGTTCGCATCAAACGGGTAGATTTACCCCGGGAAAATGAAGTGTCAATTTATGCCAGGATGGATGCAGAACGAAAACGTCAGGCAAACAAATTCCGATCAGAAGGTGAAGAGGAAGCTCAAAAAATTCGAGCTTCTACAGAAAAGGATAAAACAATCATTCTGGCTGATGCCTATAAAGAATCTGAAGAAATCCGCGGAGAAGGAGAAGCCCGTGCGTTGGAAATTTATGCCAATGCCTATAATAAGGGTGCTGATTTTTACGAATTCATGCGGACATTAGAAGCGTATAAAAAAATAATCGATGATAAAACAACATTGGTTCTGCCGGCCGATTCAAAATTGTTTAGAGCACTGAACGAATAAAAATGATAACATTGCGAAAGTTGAAAACTTTCGCAATGTTTAGGATTGTTGTATATTTGCTTTTGATGAAAAGCATTTAATAAACAAAGAGGCTTCCCTGGGGAAGCCTCTTTTTACAAGGAGACGGAATGGATAAACACTTTCTGCATATCAAAGACCTGAGAAAAGAAGACATTTTGGATTTAATCGAGTTGGCTAAAGATCTGAAATCCAAATTCCGCAATAAAGAAGATTTCAAGCATTTCCACAACAAATCCCTCGCGATGATCTTTGCCAAGCCATCAGCTAGAACAAGAATATCTTTTGAAACCGGATTTACATGGATGGGTGGTCATGCATTATTTTTAGGCCCCAACGATATTGGTATCGGCAAGCGGGAAGCAATTAAAGATATTGCCCGGGTTGTGAGCCGGTACAACGATATTATTATGGCTCGGCTTTTCGATCATGACCACATCCTGGAATTAGCGGAATATTC
>CAZBEY010000116.1:0-4379 GCA_964491015.1 uncultured bacterium
TCATCATCTTTAATTGCTGTCACTCCGGATGGTTTGATAATTCTCCAGTTTTCCATAGCTATGTCCGATTCAAATCCGATACCGTAAAGTGTGTCTCCTTTTTCTGTTGTAAGTGTAACATTATTATCCGTGTAAATTACTTCTTCTTTGGAGTCCCAGACCAATGTATCCGTAATAAGGGTTACACCGCTGTCAGAAACCACCACGACATTTCCCATGGCGCGCATAAAGTCATTGCCTTCTTCCACTTCAGCCATCACAGACTTCAAATTTGTGGTATGATTTTCATCTTCATCAAAGAAATCAGCATCCACGTGCTGATCTAACAAAATAAATTGTTTTTCATCATATTTTTCCAGATGGCCGGATCGAACGATGGATCGCGTCATACCGTTATCCGTAATAGTTATGGTGACTTCCCACGTTTCCTGATCGGGTAATCCATCACGTGATTGATTTGGTTTGTTTTCATCTCTGCTCACACAGCTCAATAAAAACAGCAAAAAAATGGATATAATAAATTTCATAATAAAATTGTTACTAAAATAACGCTATTGAACCGGATCTGTTTCAGGTGGGTTTTGTACTTGATCCTGTAACACATCCAATACGTCTTCTAATCTCCCTTGCTGGGTGAGGATCCATTCAAGGGCTTCTCTGAAGGCACCTTCACCGCCGGATTTCTTCGTCACATATATCGAAATATCTTTTACCATTTTATACGCATTTTTCACAGCAATGGGAACTGCCACCTGTTCCATAACGGCAATATCAATTATATCATCACCCACATAAGCAATTTCATCATCATTCAAATTGTATTTTTCTTTTATCTCTTTATATGGACTGCGCTTATCCAGAGTACCATTATGAACTTCTGTTATTTTCATTTCTGCTGCACGAATGGCTGTTGCTTCAGAATGACGGCCGGAAATGAGAGCAATTTTGAGACCGGCTGCTCGAGCGATGGCGGCCCCTGCCCCGTCAGTCACACTGAAACGCTTGAATTCTTCACCATCTGACCCTTTATAAACCGAACCATCGGTCAGCACACCATCCACATCGGAAATGAGCATTTTCACTTTTGAACAGATTGCACTTAAATCATCCACGCGCAGCCTCACGAATACGTTTCAAAGAAACCAATAATTCTTTTAATTGATCCAGAGGCCACTGGGTTGCCGCATCGGATTTAGCTTCAGCAATATTGTCATGAACTTCCATAAATATCCCGTCTGCGCCTGCCGCAACCGCCGCTTTTGCCAAAGTGGGTATATATTCCCTGGCACCGCCTGTATGGCTTCCTCCTGTTCCCGGCATCTGATTACTATGGGTGGCATCGTAAATCACGGGATATCCTGTTTTCTGCATGATGGGAATAGATCGCATATCTGATATTAAACTTTCATAACCAAATGTAGCTCCGCGGTCGGTGAGTAAAATTTTATTCCCCCCTGTATTTTCAATTTTGTTAACAATGCTGTCTACTTTCCACGGAGAAAGAAATTGACCTTTTTTCACATTGACAGTTTTCCCGGTTTTAGCGGCGGCTTCAATCAGGTCTGTTTGACGGCATAAAAAAGCGGGAATTTGTAGAATATCGATAACTTGGGCAGCAACTGCTGCTTGACTCGGATAATGAATATCTGTCAAGATTGGAATATCAAAAGCCCCTTTTACATCGGATAAAATATTTAAGCCGGCTTCAATACCGGGACCGCGATAGGAATTCCCTGAAGTGCGGTTTGCTTTATCAAATGAGCTTTTAAAAACAAAAGGCATTTTTACTTCGTTACAAATTTTGGCTATCGCTTCAGCAATAAAGAGGGAATGGTCTCTGTTTTCAATTACACATGGGCCGGCAATAAGGGGCAGTTCATTCCCACCGAATGAGATGCTGTCTGATATTAAGATATTAGTCATGGTTGTATTTTAAATGATTTTTTACTGCTGCGCCAATAAAATCCCTAAAAAGCGGGTGGGAAGCGCTGACTCTGCTTTTCAGTTCCGGGTGAAACTGCCCCGCTACAAACCAAGGATGATCTTTCAACTCAATCACTTCCACCAGATTTAATTCTTCATTCACACCTGAAAAAATCATTCCCTTTTTCTCTAATCTTTTTCGAAAACGATTATTGATCTCCCAACGATGGCGATGCCGTTCTGAAATGCGTTTTTTGTGATATGCTTTGTAAGCTTTTGTTCCGGATTTTAAGTCACAGTCATAAGCCCCTAATCGCATCGTACCGCCTTTTCTTTTGATCGCCCTCTGGGATTCCATGAGATCGATTACAGGAAATTTTGTTTGTTTATTAAACTCTGTGCTGTTGGCCCCTGCCAGTCCGCACACATGCCTGGCATAATCAATGACAGCACATTGTAGACCGAGGCATATACCTAAAAAAGGAATCTTATTTTCTCTGGCATATTTACTGGTAAGTATTTTGCCCTCTGAACCTCTTTTCCCAAATCCGGGAAGGAGTAATATTCCGTCCATTTTGTTAAATACCCTTTTTGCATCCTCATCGCTTCCTATATCTTCTGTTGCAACCCAAATCACATTTACGCTAGCATCATTTTCAACTCCGGAATGAATAAATGCCTCCAAAACGCTTTTATAAGCATCAGGCAGTACGGTATACTTCCCGCACATAGCAATATTTACAGTGTGTTTCGGATTTTTAAACCGATGAATAAATTTTTCTAAGTAATCCACATTTGGCTGGGACGTAAGTTCCATCCGCTCCAAGATTGCCTGCCCCATTTTTTGTTTATGTATGACTAAAGGGACTTCATAAATACTGGGAACGTCAAGACCTTGAATCACATGGTCAGGGGAAACATTGCAAAATAGCGCCAATTTATCTCTGACAGATTTGGTTAATTTTCTTTCTGTGCGGCAAAAGATAAAATCAGGTGTTAACCCTATTTCCCTTAGTTTCATAACCGAATGCTGGGTGGGTTTTGTTTTCAACTCTTCACTTGCTTTTATATAAGGAACTAAAGTGACATGTACTAATACATGATTATGATATCCAACCTCCAGGGATAATTGTCGGATGGCTTCCAAAAATGGCAGACTTTCAATATCACCTACGGTTCCGCCAACTTCACAAATAACGACATCAAATGTCCTGGGTCTATTTACAGCGCGTATTCGGTTAATAATTTCATCCGTAATATGAGGAATAACCTGAATCGTCTCCCCTAAATAATCCCCCCTTCGTTCACGCTCTAAAACGGTACTATAAATTTGTCCCGTGGTGGCATTGTTACTTTTTCTCATATCCACATCAATAAAGCGCTCATAGTGGCCCAAATCCAAGTCCGTTTCTGAACCATCATCCAATACGAATACTTCCCCGTGCTGATACGGATTCATTGTGCCAGGGTCCACATTCAGATATGGATCCAATTTGATAATGGATACTTTGAGCCCGGCACTTTTCAGTAAATAACCAACGGATGCAGCGGCAATGCCCTTACCCAACCCGGATATTACACCACCCAATACGAATATATATTTTGTCTGTTTAGGCATATTTCTTCATAAATGCTTTTAAATCATCCTCTGTGTCGATTCCTCTCCCCGCATAATCTGTCATAATTACATGAATGGGAAGACCGTTATCCAATACCCGAAGCTGTTCTAATCTGTACTTTTTTTCATTATCAGTTTGAGGCATTTCAGTGAAATTTAACAACGCCTGTTTTCGAAATGCATAAATACCGATATGGCGATAATAACCTCCCATTTCATATGGGTGCGGGTTCCTGCGAAAAGCCATGGCGATATTGTTTTGATCAACGAGAACTTTCACCGTATTGGGGTCTAATTCATCTTTCAGAGATAAATCTGTTGATGCCGCTGTTGCCATGTAAACATTGGGTTCTTCAAATTTTTTAATCAAGTCATCTATCAATTGAGGATCTATTCCCGGTTCATCACCCTGAATGTTTACGACGATATCCACATCCATTTCACTCACAACTTCGGCGACACGGTCTGTCCCGGACAAATGATCGGAGAACGTCAAGACGGCATTCACTTTGTATGGCTTCAACGCTTCGGCAGTTTCATCACTATCAATGGCAATCAATACTTTATCAAGTAAATCAGCTTTCTGCGCTTGTTCGTAAACATACACAACCATAGGTTTTTCATGAATGGGGGCAAGTATTTTACGGGGAAATCGGATGGACTTAAGGCGGGCCGGAATAACGCCAACGTTCACGAGAGTTTACCCAAGGCCGTCTGGAGGTACGTTCCCTCCATGTAATAATAATTCATCAGTTGTGTGTTCTTCTTCATAATCCGGCTAAAACCAAACAGGAAATTAATGAATGTGAAGTTTCAAATAAGAAGGAAATTTGATTTC
>CAZBEY010000117.1:0-4375 GCA_964491015.1 uncultured bacterium
ACTTAAAGGAGAAATAATGCCAATCGCACCTAATGACGTACATAAGACTATCGGAAAGCACATGCTGGCTGATGGGATGGAACAAGTGATTAACCTTGAAAAAAGCCATGGTTCATGGCTGGTGGATGCCCGTGACGAAAGGGAATACCTGGATCTATTTTCCATGTTTGCTTCTATGCCTATTGGATATAATCACCCGTATGTTTTAGAGAATAAAGATCGTTTAACCCGAGCAGCCATCAATAAAGTCACTAACTCTGATGTTTACTCAGAAGAAATGGCGGAGTTTGTAGAAACAGTAGGTCGTATTGCTCAACCGGAATACTTACCTTATGCCTTTTATGTGGAAGGCGGAACTTTAGCTGTCGAGAATGCACTCAAAGCGGCATTTGATTGGAAAGTCAGAAAAAATATCGCCGCAGGTAAAGGTGAAAAGGGGACCAAAGTTATTCATTTTAAAGAATGTTTTCACGGTCGTTCCGGTTATACAATGTCCCTGACGGATTCACCCGATCCGAGAAAAACATTATATTTTCCGAAATTTGACTGGCCAAGAATATCGACACCAAAATTGTTATTCCCCGTGGATGTTAATGCTGCATCAGAAATTGAGCAGAAAGCCATTAATGAAATTAAGGCGGTTATTGAATTATATCCGGATGATATCGCCTCAATGATCATTGAACCCATACAGGGTGAAGGTGGGGATAACCATTTTCGAGAGGAATTCTTTCGTGAATTACGATCCATTTGTGATGAAAATGAAATCATCCTTATTTATGATGAAGTGCAAACAGGAGTAGGCGTCACCGGAAAAATGTGGGCTCATCAGCATTATGGCGAAGATTGCCGTCCGGATATTATCTGCTTTGGAAAAAAGACGCAGGTGTGTGGAATTTTTGCATCAAATCGTTTTGATGAAGTTGAAAAAAATGTGTTTCATGAATCCAGTCGATTGAATTCAACCTGGGGCGGGAATATTGCTGATATGGTCCGCTTTACCCTCTATTTAGAAGTAATTGAAAAAGAGGGTTTGGTGAATCAGGCTGCAGAAAATGGGGAATATCTTTTATCAAAACTCCAGGAATTGCAGACTGTAAACGAGCCTGTTTCCAACGCCCGTGGTCTCGGTCTATTTTGCGCATTCGATCTGCCAAATGGGGAAATGAGAGACAAATTAATCAATCATATAACCGAAGAGGGCGCTTTAATGTTAGGCTGCGGTCGTCAGTCTATACGATTCCGTCCTCATCTTAATATTACCCGGGATGAAATTGATACCGGTTTGAATATTATTCAACGAGCATTGAAGAAACTGTGACATCGTCCTCAACATCTGGCATTCTGTATTTAGTAGCAACACCCATTGGTAACTTAAAAGATTTTACGTACCGGGCGGTGGAAACACTGCAAACCGTCGCACTCATCGCTGCGGAAGACACACGTCATTCCAAAATTCTGCTGTCACATTATAATATTCAAACGCCGACGATCAGTTATTTTGAGCACAATCGCTTTTCAAGGATTCCGAAAATTATTGAAACACTTCAGCGTGGATCAGATGTGGCTGTTATTACCGATGCAGGGACACCAGGTGTCAGCGATCCTGCTTATAAACTTGTTCGTGCCGCAATCGATGAAAAAATCAAAATTGAAAGTATCCCCGGAAGTTCTGCATTACTTTCAGCATTGGTTTCTTCCGGTCTACCTACTGATCGATTCCTTTTTGAAGGATTTATTCCATCAAAGAAAGGGCGTAAGAAACGATTGGAGGCCATTAAAAATGAAGGCGCTACCATTGTATTTTTTGAAAGTCCCCACCGCATTGCACGGACGTTGAAGGATATTTATTCTGTCATTGGAGACAGACCGGCTGTTTTGGCACGGGAATTGACCAAAATGCACGAAGAAATAATTCGTGGAACAGTTTCGGAATTAATGTTGTATTTTACCAGTAAATCTCCAAAAGGCGAATGTGTATTAATGATCGGTAAAGATGACCCGAATGTCTATTTCAACTAAACCAAAGTTTATTTCATTTGAAGGAATCGACGGCTGTGGCAAATCCACCCAAGCCAAATTGATCCTGAAGAAATTGAATGAAGAAGGATGCAAAACAATCCTTGTCCGGGAACCGGGAGGAACGCGCATTTCCGAATCCATTCGGGAGATATTGCTGACTAAAGGAATGGATGAGCTTCATGATCGAACCGAAGCATTATTAATGACTGCCAGCCGGGCTCAGCTCACAGATGAAGTCATTAAACCAAACTTGGATTCTGGACATTGGGTGATTGCCGACCGATATACAGATTCAACATTGGCATACCAGGGTGGAGGTCGTTATCTGGACGTGGATTGGTTGATTAAACTGAATAAATTTGCAACGCTGAATCTACACCCTGACTTATCAATTTTGGTGGATGTGTTACCGGAAGAGGGATATCGTAGACGTCATTCCACTAATCCTGATCGTATTGAAAAAGCCGGTCTGGAGTTGCAGCATAATGTTCGTAATATGTATTTGAAATTAGCAAAACGCTTTCCGGAGCGAATTATGATCGTTGATGGACATGAAACCATTGAAAGTATTCAACGTAGTATTTGGCATGAAATTAACAGGAGATTTTTCCAATAATGACCATTATTAAATCAAAGAAAAAAATATTTATCGGCTTATTGTTATCGGCAATTCTTTTAGTTGCCGTCGGAGCCTCAAGTTCAGACACGTACAGGAGCATTGCTAAATCACAGCGGATTCTCAACGAAGTGTATAAAGATCTCATTGTGAATTATGCAGACGAACTCAATATGGATACCTTTACGAAAACGAGCATTAATAGAATGTTATCTGACCTCGATCCTTACACCGTCTACCTTGAATCGGAGGAGCGGGAGGGATTGGACATGCTCACTAACGGAAAATACGGCGGCGTAGGAATTCAGCTCGGGAAACGGGATGAACATTTAACCGTTATATCCCCCATGGATGATTCACCTGCCCAGCGTGCGGGAATTTTGAGCGGCGATATCATTATTAAAATTGATGGAAAAGAAACGAAGAAGTTTAATTTAAGTGAAGCCGCTAATCTGATTCGCGGCAATAAAGGAACCGATGTTATACTTACCATCACTCGCTTGGGGGAGGATGAATCCATCGATTTTCATTTGACGAGAGCGGATATTAAAGTGCACGATGTTTCCTTTGCTGAAATGATTGATGAAGATACTGGCTATATTGTCTTGTCACGTTTTTCAAAAAATGCGCCCAAAGAAATGGAATCTGCACTTCAATCCCTCATGGATCAGAATATGAAAAACCTTATACTTGATTTACGAAATAACCCTGGCGGCTTGCTATCATCTGCAATAGAAATTCTTGAATTCGTTATACCCAAAGGTGAAAAACTACTCTCCACAAGAGGACGGAATAAAGAATCGAACAGAGAATTTATTTCCAGGAAAAAACCTATTTTAGATGAAAAAGTGAAATTAGCCCTTCTCATCAATGAAGGAAGTGCATCTGCCAGCGAAATTGTTTCAGGAGTGATTCAAGATTTGGACAGAGGTATCATTGTCGGCAAAAGGTCATTTGGGAAAGGCCTGGTTCAATCGGTTATTGGCATTGATCAAAAACGATCGTTAAAAATCACTACTGCAAAATATTATATCCCCAGCGGTCGGTTAATCCAGAAACCGGGCTATTTAAATGAAGACGTGATCATTAGTAATACAGAAACCGATACATTATTCACAACCAAAACGGGAAGAAGTGTAAAAGGCGGAGGCGGCATTTATCCCGATTATGTTATTGAGGAAGAAAAGATGGGACCGCTCGCAAGAGAATGCTGGAGGAAGAGCTACTTCTTTTCTTTCGCCCGTGATCATAAAAATCAATATTCTACAATGGACGATGTTTTAAACGAACCGGATATGATGGATTTATTTTCAGCATTTTTGTCGGATAAAGAATTGAACGTAAAACTCGATGGTCAAGTTCAGTTTGAAGAATTCAAAAAAAAGTTCCAGAATTATGACAATAATAATGAAAAATTAAATCATGCTTTCGAGTCTATTGAGGAATTTATTCAAACTCAATCTGACTCCTTTTATGAAACAGAGTTCAAGAATCTTGAAAAAGGAGTCTTTTCAAACTTCGCTCAAATCCTTGACGGTAATAAGGGTAGAATTCGATATAATACCCGAAATGATACTTTTATTGAAAAAGCCGGTGAATTGCTCCATAATCATATTGCTTACAGTGAAACATTTCAATCAGTTACAGATAATTAAAATTTATAAAACTTTCTATTTATCCCTCATAAAAGCATTAAATTCGTCGGCTCATTTTCCCATAGTTTTGGGTGATTAGCTC
>CAZBEY010000118.1:0-1379 GCA_964491015.1 uncultured bacterium
CAGAATATCGAAACATTCATGAAAATTGCCGAAAGTAAATTTAGTGACCTCATGAAAAGCAGTGACGCCCAACTGGATGAAAAGAAAAAACTCATTGATTCCAGCCTGACGGAAATGAAAAAGCAGTTAGAAGGATTGAATAAACAAACGACCGAATTGACCGGACAGATGGCGGAATCCAAAAAGGGAATTACGGAATTATCAGATACCACCAGCCAATTACGTCAAATTTTATCCAGTTCACAGGCTAGAGGGCAATGGGGTGAACGAATGGTAGAAGATATCCTTGCTTTTATCGGTCTCACAGAGGGAATCAATTATGAAAAGCAAAGTCAGGAAGGATCTGACCGCCCGGACTTTAAATTCAATCTTCCCGATGGAAAACACGTCAATATGGATGTAAAATTCCCCCTGAGTCATTATGAAAGTTTTCTGGCTTCGGATAATGAGAATGAACAGGAAAATGAAAAGAAAGCATTTCTAAAGGACGTCCGTGATCATGTTAAAGCAATTTCAAAACGTTCCTATATTGATCCAAATGCAGGAACAGTAGATTATGTACTCATGTTTATCCCCAACGAAAGTATTTATTCCTTTTTAAATCAGGAAGATCATGATTTGATCGATTTCTCCTTAGGTAAAAAAATATTGTTATGTTCTCCGGTTACATTATACGCGATTCTTTCGCTCATACGCCAGGCAGTCTCCAATTTTCATATGGAACAAAAAGCTGGAGAGGTGCAGAAGCTGGTGATTACTTTTCGGGAGCAATGGGTCAAATTTATCGATAAACTGGATGCTTTGGGAAAAACGCTTGGGACAGTTTCAAATCACTATGAAGCATTGACCGGTCCCCGCCGGAGTGCCTTGGAAAAACCAATGGATAAAATTACTGACCTGCAATTGGGGCAGGGTGAAGACGTTATGAAAAACGAGGGCGAGGTATGAAAAAGTTGATTGGTAATTTGTTACTGGTAACTGGTATATTAGTATATTGGAATTGTGTCGGACCTGAGGAACCCCTGGATGGTTTGATTGAAGACATGCCTGCTGTGGTAAATACTGCGAATGCTTTTACATTTAATCTTAAAGGAAACAAATATACTTTTGATGAAAACTATACATTATCTATGCAGGCGGATACGAATTCCGTTTTAACTACCTCTTTGATTGTACAAAATTGGACAGGAAGAGACACAACCAGAATTTTTATGATTGACGAGGGAGATACGACCTATTCCTGGTTTCAGATTACCGGAAATATGATTTACACAGCTGTGGACTCCTTAAAGGATGGAATGCAGAATATTCCAAAAAAAATATTATTTGAAGGTATCAATTTCACCGGTACACTTTTATTTACGTTGGCGAAAGATTGA
>CAZBEY010000118.1:1479-4283 GCA_964491015.1 uncultured bacterium
TAATCACACCAGTCACAATGCTTTCCGGTTTTCGCTTCAAATTCATTTCTCCGAATGCCTGAAGCCACTTGATGAATATTGTCCGATGTTGACTGCAATTCTTCAGGAGTGAAACAATGGGTCTTGACTGGTTTTTCTTCTTCTCGTAAGAAATAAAGGGTTGCACTGGCAGGGAGTCCCCCAAACTGTATTGAATCCGATTGCTCCAAAAACATACTGTAGACAGCTAACTGGAGGTTGGATTTTGCAGGAGATGAAGTTTTGCTGGTTTTGTAATCAATAATATGTATACCAGTTTCATCTTTATCAATGCGGTCAATAGCACCGTTAATGGTTATATCATATAGATCAAAAGAGAACCTTTCCTCCCGTGCGATGACATTGGGTGGATTATGGATGACCGAATGTGCATAACGCGACAGCATTTCCTGTCCTTGTTCATAAAATTTTTTTTCCCGTACCGTATAATCAAATTCACCTTTTTTCCATTCTTCCTTCAATAATTGCTGGATGCGTTCGTCTGATAATTCTTTATCCGGTTCATGAAATCGCTGCAAAACGCTGTGTATAATATTCCCAAAGGTTAACTGTGGTTTACTAGCCGTCTGTGGAATACCGTCGATTCGTCCGAAACGGAATTTAAGAGGACATTGTTCATACGTTTCAATGGCACTGGCAGATAGATACAGTTTTCCTTCAACAGTAGGTTCAAAATCTCCAGATAATTCTTGACCCAGTTCTCTCTCCCAGTCGCTGGTTCCCAACTCAATTTCATTCCCTTTTTCAGTTTGGCAGATCAATTGTAATGCATTGGTGTATTCATGTACTTTATCAAACTGACCACTTGCCAATGCTTTTTGTATCTTCAGTTCGTATTTGATTCTCAAGTCGGAATATGTTTTCTTATCCATATTATCCTGCATGTCTATTTTCTCCATTAGATGTTCAGGTAATTCTTTGACAAATTTTGATGTGGCTTTTCTTGGAGCCAATAAATACAATTGTTCTTTAGCACGTGTCACTGCCACATAAAACAAACGGCGCTCTTCTTCAAGATGATGCTCTTTTGCTGTAATCTGGGTTGCTTTCTCATAAGCCAGCCATTCATCGGGTGGTCTGGATATCATGGCTTTTTTTCTGAAATTCAATGGAAAACTCGCTGATCGTAAGAATGGCAGAAAAATGGTTGGAAATTCCCCGCCTTTTACGCTGTGGATCGTGTTGACTCTTACACCATTTAACTGATTATATTCCTCTGGAATGATCGTCCGTAATCCGCCGGAAATCATGACTGCTTCCACATATACATTAAAAGCATCTATTCCATGGTCTTCGGGATTGCGTTTGGAAAAATCCTGTGCTCGTTTTAAAAAGTCACCAACGTTCAGCATGGCCAACCGATCATCCAGAGTATATCGGTGATTGTATTGTTTTAACAACTTGGTTTTTTCACATATTTCCCAAACCATTTCACCTGCGGTTCGTTTTGGCATTATGTTCTGGAAAGACCGGATTGTATCCAATAATTCCCCGATGTGTGGAAATTCCTCGATGATTGTTGGACTAGTTTTTAGTAATTCCAACCTGGGTGTTTGATCCCGGCGATGCCACTTATTGAAAAGGAGATGAGATGTTTCTGCTCCAATGCGTTTTTCAATGAGCCGGAATATTGCACTGTCCTGAAGTGTTCCTTCACCGATGACTTGACACCATGATAACAGGTCTAATACAGCCGGTATGCTGAAATAATGTGGAATCCGTGCCTGGACAGGAATTCCGACCTTTAATAACGCATTTGCGGCGTTATTTGCCTGAGAGTGGGTCCGGCATAATACGGCTATGTCTTTGTTTTTATTGCCAGAATTAAGGAGATCTGTAATTTCATTACAAAGAAATTCCAGCTGTTCACTTTTTTCTCCCCAATAGATTTTGGGTAGTTGACCTTCAATGCTATCTTTTGTAAATAAATTTGTTTCCATCCGGTTTGTGTTGGCTTTGATAGAAGCATTGGCTATATCCAGAATAGGCTGAGTGGATCGAAAATTTTCCTCCAGAGCAATAGGTTCGCCGCCAAATCGTTTTTTAAATTCGGTAATATTATATGAATTCGCCCCTCTAAAACTGTAAATAGTCTGGTCTTCATCACCAACGACAGTGATTTGTTGATGATGTTGAGCAATAAGACCAATAATTTCATTGAGTGCGAAATTATTGTCTTGAAATTCATCCACAATAATATACTGATATTTTTCCTGTACTGATTTTAAAATATGGGCATTTTCGTTCAAGAGGTTGTATGCCAAAAGGATCATGTCACCATAATCCACCACATTTATGTTTCGTTTCCATTGCTGAAATTTTGGGAAGATTCGTTTTAGATCATTGATTTGGGCAGTGGTTTCAGCAGAGAAGGAGTTTTTTTCATCAATTGCAGGAGTGCTCATTTTATCCGGTTCGATGAGTTCGTCTCGTGCTCGATTGAAAAATGGGATGAAACTTTCAATTACAGCCCTTTGGGGGTTTAAGGGAAATTCGTCTGATGCAAAGGGTTTTAAATCATCAAATTGCTCCAAAAGTATGTGAATCGCTTCACTTTCTTCCAAAAGCGCCGGGAGCTGTTCAGTACTGAAATCACGCAATAACCGGTAGCAAAAAGAATGAAAAGTCCCCACCGTCATAGCATGAGCAGATTTACCTGCCTTTTTCAAAATACGCTGTTTTAACTCTCTCGCAGCCTTTTCGGTGTAAGTAATTGTCAATATATTTTCAGGATTAGCCTTAAAATGCTTTATGAGATAGACAAT
>CAZBEY010000119.1:0-4267 GCA_964491015.1 uncultured bacterium
ATTTATCTGGTTTTGATCCACCGGACGAATTGAAATTAAAAGCAGGTATTCCATTGGAGGAACCAAAAGTTGCTAAAAAGAAAAAAGGCGGCGTAGGAAGATTCCTTTTTTGGACAACCGCTTTGGCAGCAGCAGGTGGCAGCGCCTATTACTATCTGTACCTTATGGAAGGCGAAGATGGAGATTTATCAAAGCCACCCGATCCGCCGCCGACGCCCAAACTATTGTTTGGAGGTGAACGATGATGAAATATAGATATAGCTTTCTTTACTTATTGTGTTTACCAATTTTTGCTGGCACAATCGAAGGTAATGTTTCCTTGACCGAAGATCACTCTTTTGGACAGGTTCAGATAATAGTCTATTTACCCGGCGGTGGTACATTAGTACAGCAATGGGGCGAGGATCCGCCATTTGATATAAATTATTTCTTCGAAGATCCAGCCATAACCGAAGGCGGGCCTTACCGCGTTGAAGCTTCTTTTGATTTAAATGATAATAATCAATATGATGCCGGTGAACCGTATTTTACTACTGGTGATTTATATCTTTCTGATTCAAACGTATTAGAGAATGTTGATTTACAGTTGGCGAGCGGTGGAGCAAGCGGTGAATATTCCTACGATTTTGAGATGGGGGGACCTGTGGAGGCGTTTGATGGCACGGGCGCCAATGAATTGGATGGGACTGTAGATTTTAGCATTGAATTTTGGATCATGTTTCATAGTAATCCGGGAGCAGATCAAATTCTTTTTGAACGGTTGGAACCTGCCGGTGCCGGAAATGATATGGAATTAAAATGGAGTAATTCCAATCAACGGTTTGAATTGAATTTGGGAGGACCACCCGGAACCCAGTTTGGAGAATTGACTGCTGGGGGAATGAATCCATTTGATGGTAATTGGCACCACATTTACATTCAGTATTTAGGTGCTAGCAATGAACTTGAATTCTTTTGGGATGCCGTTACAGCCAACTGGATAGAGCCATCTGATGCAAATCCGTCTATTTCCAGTTCAGAGAATCCTTTGCGATTCGGAACGGATTTAGCAGCTTCTGTGGATGAGGTTCGCATTCGTACAACCAGCGAAGATTATGGTAGCTCTTTCCCCATTCCCACCGGTCCGTACCTCTCCGAAGATGTTGATGCAAATACGATTGTATTGTGGCACTGCAACGAGAACGGCGGGAATGACCTGATTGACGATGGATTCTATCACAACAATACCGGTTGGGTTATAGGTTCAGGAATTTGGGATGAAAGTAATCCCTGGGACGGTAGTACCGGATCTGGTTATTCAATCGATTTTGGCACTACAGGTGGGTATGCGGAGACCAACTTCACGGCTTTGGACGGCGGAACTCAGATCACCATGGAAATGTTTATTAAGCTGCATAGCTCTTTTGGTTCCGGGTGGCATACGTTAATTAAAAAGGATGGATGGGGGGCATTAGAGTATTATGGTGATAATGGAGAATTTAGATTTTTCTTAACTGATATCGGAGATTTTCCCTGGACATTTTCTCCAAATCCCAGTGAATGGCACCATATTGCAGCAGACTATGATGGCGTAAATATGACCATCTATTGGGACGGCAGTCCGGTGGCAAATTTGTCAGCCAATGGAAATTTACCCAGCAATTCCGACCCTATGATCATTGGAGAAAACTATGATGGACTGGCAGATAATATTCGTATTAGTGACGTTGCCCTTTATACGGGAAATAATTTTGATCCTTGGACTCAGGATTACAGCCCCACGACGAATACCTTTCTTGTTTATTATTGCGATGAAGGGAGCGGTAATCAGTTAATAGACCATAGCGGAAAAAATAATCCTGCAACCATCACCGGAAACCCTACATGGGCTATGGATGAGCCGCTTGGTGGAAGCGCTGGGATAGGTCTTTGGTTTGGCGATTATTCAACTAATTATGTTGATCTTGAGTGGGACCGATGGCCCGATACGGATAGTGATTTTCAAAAATATGAATTGCGGAGACAAGTTAATAACCCAGGCGTGACGGAGTCGTCTCCCTCAGTTTACGTTGAAACAGATGTCAATGTAGTCAACTGGCGGGATAATGACATCAGTGATGGAAATAATTATTATTATATAATGTATGCGTATAATCAGTCTGGCATTCGTTATGAAACAGGTGAACAAATGTTTACACCGTCAGGTGGTGGCGCTTCGGGCAAGATCGAGTGTGATGTTCATGTCAACCGGGCGATTTCAGGCAATATATACCTTGAACTTTATTATCCGGGTAACGATCCCAATAGTGGGTCACCAGATGAAGAGCTGACTCCTCAGTTTGTCAACTTGGCCGCTGATGGTCATTGGCCTTTGCAATTTATAAACATACCCGATGGGAATGGATATTCGGTCGTTTCTTTCATAGACGCACAAGGTTCAGCTAATACAGGTTCTGATAACTGTGATTATGGATTTGATCTAAACGGAATGACTGAGAATATTAATATTACCGGTGGCAGCATAGAAATTATTAGTGTTGAAATGGCTGAATGCAGTGCCGTGGCTGATTATCCCGATATCAGTAATTTTTCCATAACGAGTGGTGATGCCTATGTTGATAATAATGTAAGTATATCCGTGGACCTTAATGCAAGTTCCGGTATAAGTGAAGCAAAGCTAATCTATTATCTAGGTGGCAGTTATTCATCAAAACCTGAATCTGGTTTAGTAGAAGATGCCGGAGTTTGGACTGGAATCATTCCAGCCGGTGAAGTAACCATGGAAGGATTAATGGTGCAAGTTTATGCAATCAGTAATAACGGATATGAATCCACTTCTGAGTGGATAGAAATTCCAGTATTTTTCAATTCATATATGTTTAGTTCAATTACAGCTGAACAATATGCTATGGTATCCTTCCCGGGGAATTTAGAAACTGACGGTATAAAAAATGTATTAGAGGATAATTGGGGCAATTACGATCCAGCACAATGGCGTTCATTCAGTTATAATTACAGTAGTGGAAGCTATGATGAAAATTCAGGCAGTTTCAAAGCCGGAAATGCATTTTGGGTTATCTCTCGTGAAAGCGCGAATTTAACAGGCGGTAATGGTGCGGTGACATCCTTGGAGAGCATATTCACAATTTCATTGGACCAGGGCTGGAACATGATCGGTAATCCTTACGCTTTCAATTTGGATTTTCCAGACCAGGTCGCTACGACAGGTGATGTAGAAATGACGTTGTATCGTTATAATGGAAATGGTTATGTGAATGCTAATGAAATGCTGCCTGGAGAAGGTTATTGGATTTGGTCCAATGAAGATGGCGCGCCGCTTGATTTTGATCATACAGTTTCTGGTGGATCTCAAAAACAAATGAAAGGCGGCTGGCAAATAGATTTACGTGCATCAATCAATGGATACCATGATTCTGCAAACAGGATTGGCGTTCATCCACTTGCCGATGATGAAAGAGACGGTATGGATGCTCATGAACCACCCGTTATTGGTAATTACGTACAATTGGGTTTTTATAATGATGATTGGAAAGATAAAAGTATTTATAGCAAAGATATCCGCAAGGAATGCGATGTAAATTATTTATGGAACGTTGTCGTAAATTCAAATATGGCCGGTCAGATCAGTATTGATGCGTTTGATACCCAATATATTCCCGGTGAATTTGATGCTGTACTTGTAGATATGGACAATATGATACAGCATGATTTGGTGGCTGGCGCTGCGTATAAATATATCAGCATAGGCGATGAGCAGGATCATCATTTTCAGGTTGTTATTGGTCTGCCGGAAAACGTATCAAAAATCTTAGACGACCTTGGAATCCTGCCTCACGAATTTTCTGTGGATCAAAATGTCCCCAACCCATTTAACCCGGTTACATCCATTAGAATTCAATTAGTGGAAGATGCTATGGTTACCATGAAGGTCTTTAATATACTTGGTGAGGAAGTAAGAACATTGATTAATAATGAATATTTGGAAAGCGGTTATCGACAGATAATCTGGAACAGTCGTGATAATGCCAACCGTCAATTACCATCTGGTTTGTATTTGTATCAAACTATGATAAAAAATAACCACGGAAAATTACTCCACATGAATACAAAAAAAATGATATTGGTGAAATAATGAATAGAATCATCTCATCCGCAACAATCCTTACATTCACCCTTTTAGTGGCTTTGGTGAGCAATATCCATTCCGCTGGAAAACAATTTGGTAAAATTTCCCTTCCGTTGGGCAAGGTCGAAGTTCAATCCTCCG
>CAZBEY010000120.1:0-4064 GCA_964491015.1 uncultured bacterium
CCAAATGCCGCAGCAGGTGTTAACACTCCAAAATATGACGGAAGTGCATTTTTATTAAGTGCTAAACATAATGCTGATTCTGCCAGCATTTTAGCCGTACTCCCATACCCGGGATCGTTTGAATCACTAATCGTAACTGTAATTTTGCTTTTGCTCTCTTCGTCTTGCCCAACCACAAGCATTTTGAAATATCCATTTTCCCGTTCTTCTCTTGTGGGTCCTTCTCCCGGTTTTGGTAAAAATGTCTTCAATAAAATATACCTTGTGACAGACATGGACATCAATTTGATAAAAATACCTAAACCGATCGTCAGTAGTGAACCGAAAATTTTACCTTTCATTCCCTTCCCCACAACCATTCCTTCGTCATAGATGAAATTCCTGCCATATTGATAATCCAATAAGTCATTTGTACGAAACACAATTCGGGTATTAAATGCGGACATGACAAAAGGTGCTGTAAATCGTTCAACCCTTGGATCGTACCATGTAAAGCTTTGAATTCGTTGACGGGGCATATCCACCGTAATATTTTCACATAATGCATATGGATCATATTGGATACGGCGTGTCTCCTTGTCTGTATCTTTAAGCAGGTTTACCATACTGGCTATCGTTCCACCGCTGAATTTCCCTTTCGTCCCCAAAACAAATAATTTTACATTTTCCATCGGTTTCCGGTAAAGTTCAATGGCTCTCTCTTCCAATAGCCAGCACCCCATATCCGACGGGATTGCATCGTATCCGCAGGAATGGACAATTCTAATTTTTTCTTTTTTCGCAAGGACATGAAATGAATCAATACTATTTTTTACGAATGGTACTTCACCGGTAAGATCACAGTAGTCCGTTTTGGTTTCGACACAAGCTCCTACCAATTCTTTTCCATAAATCATATAGGGTCCGACAGTCGAAATAATTACGTCCGTCAGGGATGTAATTGCTCTCAGTGAATCTCCATCAAAACTATCTCCAACCAAACATTGAATAGATTCATTTAATTGAATTTTCTCCTTTACTAGTTGGAGTTTTTCCCTATTCCGCCCGGCAATCGCCCATCGGATTTTTTTCCCATAATGGTTTTGAAGATATTCAGCCACCAATTGCCCTGTAAATCCAGTTGCACCCCAAACAATAATCTGAAATTTCCTATCCATAAACCGGGAGCTCCTTCAACAGATCAGTCATCATATTTTTATTTAACCTTCCGGTATTGACATTCCTTGGACTTGGATGATATGATCCTTTGAGAATAATACCATTGGGCATATTATAAGAAACATTATGACCGAATGGATAGTCTTTCATTTTAAAATCATAAAATTGACGAAAATATTTTAAACAACCGTCAAATCCGATTTTTCCTAAGGCTAAAATCACATTTACATTCTTTAGCAGGTCTAATTCACGATTAAAGTATTTTGAACATGTCCGTAATTCTTCTGCCGTCGGTTTATCGCCAGGAGGTACGCATTTCAAAACAGGAGTCATAAATGTATTAACCAATTCTAATCCGTCATCTAATGAATCTGAATTGGGCTGGTTGGCTAAACCAACTTCATGGAGACACTTAATGAGAAAATCTGCCGATTTATCACCTGTAAACACTCTGGCAGTTCTGTTCCCACCATGTGCAGCCGGTGCCAAACCCACTAAAAGCAATTGTGCCTTCGGATCTCCATAACCTGAAACACCGCGACCCCAATAGGTCCAGTCCATAAATTGCTTTCTCTTCTCTCTGGCAATCCTGGAACGAAATTCAACAATTCTGGGGCATTTAATACATTCAATCACTTCCATATATAATGAAGATAATGGACCGTCTCCCTGCAAGATGGGATGGGACTCGACTGTTGGATATTTGGAGTTCATCATGTGTTGTTGATTATAATTATAAGTATTTCCGAAGACCGTAAGTTTAGCGCGAATAATATCCTGTCGGTAGTGCTTTGTTTCATGTTATAAGAAATTTAAATTCGCCCCCTCGTCTGAACTGTTTCAGACATTTTTTTACGATTACATAAATCTAAATAGGTTAATTATGGCATTAATGACATCAATGAGAGAACGGATGCATATTGTTCTTTGGGCGTTGCTGGTTCTGTTCTTACTAAGTATGACCATCGGTGGGATGGTTGGCGGTGCAAACATTTTAGATACGATTTTTGGGCGAGTCAGTCCATCAGATGCTATCGGCATTGTCGACGGTGAAATTATTTCACCGGATGATTTTATTCGGGCGGTCAACCTCAGGGCGGAACAATATCGAAATAATGGGCGAGAGACTGATGAACGGTTAATGTATAATATCCGAAATGAAGTTTGGGATAATTATATCCGTGATATTCTAGTTTATAAGAAAATCGATGAACTTGAATTGAATGTATCCGATGAGGAAGTGGTCTATCATTTAAAGAATAATCCTCCACCTTTTTTGGTACAAGATCCAACCTTTCAAACAGATGGCGTATTTGATCCGGAAAAATATACCCAAGCAGTGAATAATCCTGTTGGGAACGAATGGGTTGAAATTGAAAATTTTATGAAAAATACCTATATCCCTAATTATAAGTTACAACAGTATATTGCTTCTGGTGTGATTGTAACAAATGACGATGTAAAAGAACAGTATATAAAAGATAATGTTGAATATACCATTGAAGGTATCCATGTTGTTTCCAGAAAACTACAGGATGAATCTCCAAATCCATCCGAAGATGAAATGTATGAATATTTTATAGATCATGTTGATGATTATTCCAAGGATGAAACACGAAGTATTCGTTTTTTAAAATGGTCAAAAGAACCAGCCGCAAGAGATAGTATCCGTGTTTTTGAGGAAGCAGTAGAATTGATTGAAAAAATTAATAACGGTTATGAATTCAATAAATTAGCAGACCAATATACAGAAGATCCATCCAATCAAGTGACTCCTGATTCGGGGCGTGGCGGTTTATTGGGCTGGTTTGGAAAAGGTCAAATGGTTCCCCCATTCGAAGAAGCCGCATTTTCTGCCAATAAAGGTGATATTGTCGGTCCGGTTTTAACACGTTTTGGATACCATATCATTAGAATTAATGACAAACGTACTAATAACGATGAAGAAGAAGTTAATGCTTCTCATATTTTACTAAATATTACGATGGGCTCGGAAACACGTGAAGCATTGCGCAGGCAGGCCACCAGGTTCAGTTATGACGCCCAAGATTATGGATTTGATGCAGCATTGGATTCCCATTCGGTTGTTCCACAAAAAGCAGAAAATTTAACTGCGATGGCTACGACAGTTCCCGGAATTGGCTTTATGCGCGATGTGGTCCAATTTGCTTTTAGTGATTTAACTAAAATTGGTTCCATTTCAGATCGACTGGAGAATGATAATTTTTTCGTCATTGCTGTACTGGATAGTATTTCACCGGAAGGAACACAACCATTTGATTTAGTTAAAAACAGAATTCAAAGAAAGTTGTTCTCTGATAAACAAAAATTATCAGCAAAAAAAGTGGCGGAAGATGTAAGGAATGAAATGGATGGCGGAATGTCCGCCACCGAAATTGCTTCTGATGATAGCAGATTAGAACTTGTCGCTATGGATAAAAAAACTTTATCGCAGGGATTTAATTCTATCGGCCGTAGCTACCCGCTTGTGGGAATATTACTCAAAAGCGAAGTTGGTACAACAATCGGACCCGTCGAAACCGCTCGCGGATATGCAGTCGTGACTCTAGTATCAATAGCACCTTTTGATTCCCTAGATTTCCAAAATAAATCACCTGAAATATTTACAAAACTTACCAATGACGCTCAACAAAGCGCTTTTAATAATTGGCTGAGTGAGTTGGAAAAAAATGTGGAAATCGTTGATAACAGAAAATACTATTACTAAATTATTTGCCGGAGTTCGAGTTCCCTTTGTTTAGTGCCTTTATAGACATATAATCCCTAAAAGTCCACCTCCTTTTATTTATTCAAATCGAGGCTGGTGACAGGTATGTGTTGAATGCTTTTATTATGTCTAATTCCGTAAGTTTACAGAACAAAGATTTATTTATTAAAAAAAAGGA
>CAZBEY010000121.1:0-4027 GCA_964491015.1 uncultured bacterium
TGGTAGGTATAAATCCGATAATCTCCGGTAAATGCAATTTTGCTAATATTGAATTTGTAATCAGGAAATGGTTTTACGAGGTCTAATTTAATATTTTTTGAAACAGTTCGATTGTTGTGTACAGCCGGATCATTCGGTCCAATGATGATCATCCTCTTTTCTATGATTGTTCGCCCGGTGTCTGCAGAAAATATTAAAAACCCTTCAAGATGATTGATTGTTCGTCCGGATTGATTATCGATTTGCACAACCACAATTATCGTATTTTCATCCATTAACCGAGGGCGAACATCAACCTTCAAGGGTTGAGCGCTCAGGAATCCTGCAACAATGATTAAGAAACACTGCTTTTTCATACGTAAACTTCGTGAACGATTTTGAAAGACAAAAGAAAAAGTCTGCAACAAATAATATAATTTTTTGTACAACCGGGAACCAATGAACGAAGATCAATTTCGACAAACACTCATTAAATTAAACGATTCATTTTTATTGAAAAAAATTGGGCATTCCGAAGGCGCATGGATTGCCATGGGTCGAATAATGTCCGGTTCAAATATAGATGATGTAAAACGAATATTGAAAAAGGAGCCATTTGAATACAATGTCTCCTCAAAGGACGGTGAAGTCATTATTGAGGGGAAAGAGAATAGTAATATCATTCTCCGAATTCCGAATATTTCAAAGTTACATCTGGGTCTATTCTTTGCCACGGTACTGACGACACTCATTGCCGGAGCCATTATGGAAGGAGCAGACCTGATATCGTCTCCATTATCCATTTCAAAAGGAATCCCATTTTCATTTACAATTCTTTTGATTTTAGGCTGCCACGAATTTGGACATTACTATTATGCCATGAAACACAATGTAGACGCAACACTGCCGTATTTTATTCCAGCTCCGCCTTTTTTATTTTTGATTGGAACCTTTGGCGCTTTCATTAAGATTAAATCACCCATTTATAAAAGGGATGCACTGCTTCAAATTGGCGCTGCCGGACCCATCGCCGGGTTTATTGTGGCTGTCCCTGCACTGATTATCGGGTTGTTACTCTCAACTGTTGTAGATGTAAATACCGGGGAAGTCGGTATCATATTAGGAGATTCAATTCTCATGAAAATATTGACAAGTGTGATCTACCCCGGGTTACCTGCCGGTAAAGATATTCTGCTCCATCCAGTGGCGTTTGCCGGTTGGATCGGACTCCTGGTAACCATGCTGAATTTATTACCGATAGGTCAATTAGATGGGGGTCATATTGCATACGCAATCTTGGGGAAAAAACATGATATAGTAGCTAAAATAGCATTCTTATCTCTTATTCCACTCAGTTTTCTGTCTCCCAATTGGCTGGTATGGGGAATCTTAATTTTGGTTATTATGCGCACAACAAAACATCCACCCGTCAAGGATATTTTATCACCCCTTTCGAAAGAGAATAGAACCATTGGCTATGTTTGTTTAGCCATATTCATATTATGTTTTATTCCCGCACCCTTTCAATTCCCGCAATGAGAATATTTCTTTTACTATTTCTGATTAATTCTCTGTTTAGCCAAGTCCGGGTTGGTGAGTGGGATATCTTCACATCACCCTTAGAAATAGCCGATTTGGTTGAAATGGACTCATTACTCGTTTGTGCAACGAACGGGGGAATTTTGATTTATAATCGTGATATAGATTCATTTGAAACGATTACGAAATTAGATGGATTATTGAACACGCATTTAGGTTTGATTTCGGTGGACCCCTATAAGCAATTATGGATTGGCGGTTCGTCCCCAAACGGATTTATTCAAATATTGGATGAATCATTTTCAGTCAAAAAAACATTCGATATGGATTTGACAGAAATTGCCGGTTTTACCATTACGGATTCAATTGCATTCAGCGCCTATTTACAAAATCAAGATTGGGGAATTATGGAATTTCGCCATAACGATGAACAATACTTTTACAAGGATGTCTATAAAAATTGGCCTGTAACCATAAACCATATTGCGGGAATTGTATTGGATGGCGAGAAACTTTATGTCGGGACAGATCAAGGACTGTTTGTTGGGGACTGGAAAAATGCTAATTTGAAGGATCCATCAAATTGGGTATTGCATGACGATCTCGAAGGTAGTATTACCGTTTTTCGTCCATTTGACGATATGATCCTCATGGTCATGGATAAGGATATTTATTCCATTGATTTAAATACAAATACAGTAGAAAAAGAATGGAGCTATTACCATAATTCGTATTTATTGAAAGATGTAATACCCAACGAGGATGGTACCTATTGGGGAATTCGAAGCAAAGCATTCTTAAAAATGAATTCATCATCAGCCGATTGGAGCAAAAGACCGGGTGAAACATTGAAAAGAATTTTTTCATTAATGGATGGCAGCATCGTAATGGGAACGACGACCGGATTACTTTTTTGGGATGAATCAATACAACAATTTACCAGGCAAAAACCCAATGCCATGGCGACAAACGAAGTATCAGCCGTCCATGTATTGAGTGACGGACGAGTCATAGCCGGTTCCCGAAGAGGTCTGATGATTAAAGAATCGGAGGGGTGGCGAAATATTGTTGGAATTAATGGCGATAGTTTGATCATACACGATGTGAAAGACTATACGAAATTTGTTGCGGATACCATCCCCGTGCATTTTGGTAATTATATTGCAGATATTGAAGAAGGCGATGATGGATTGGTGTATTGCGGCATTCGTGGTACGTATCCGGAACCTCGTCGTCATGGCGGCGGTATTCTCGTTATTGATATTGATAATCCGGCAAATTTTACGCTCATTGATACAAACCATCTGGATTCTTTTCAGGACGAATATCTCATTGTGAAAGATATTGCAAAAGACCCTTTTGGAAATCTTTGGATCGCAGACACGTATGCAACAAATAATTTCGAACCGTTGAAAGTATTGAAAACCGATGGTACATGGGGAACATACAATGTAAAGGAGTCTGGCAATACATTGAGTCTGACACCGAACTCCATTGGTTTTGATTCATGGGGCAGGGTATGGATTGGGTCCTTTGAAGATAATAATAACGTCGGTGGAGCAAATAACGGGGGCGTCACTATGCTGGACTATTCCGGAGATCCTGCAGATTCTGATGAAACAGAATGGAACAATGTCCGTGTAAATTCCGACGCCTCAACCAATACTGTTTGGTCATTGGGAATTAATAAAAACGATATATTGTATTTACTATCTCCCGTGGGATTAACTGCTTTAACGCTACAATTTTCCAATACGAATCCGGTTCAGCAATATAGCTTTAGGTATTTTCCAAATATATCATTTAGTGCAGGATCAAAATTGAGAATTGATCCAAGAGATAACGTTTGGGTTTGTTCCCCTTCAGACGGTGTTCATATTCTGACATCTTCAGCAGCCTATTGGCCTGATATTAATGGGCTGACGGAGGAAAATAGTTTTTTACTTTCCAATTCTGTTTCATCCGTCTCTTTCGATATTCAAAATGGATTGGCATTTATCGGGACTGATAATGGAATCAATGTAATAAAAATTCCTTTTGCGGAAAAAAACAAATCATATTCGTCAGTGAGTGTATTTCCCAGCCCGTTCCATGTTCCCAGCGACGTGCCATTGACCATTGACGGATTGAAGGATAATTCATCCTGTAAAATAATGACACTGACCGGTCGAGTTGTTAGTACCATTAAATCCAGACCGGACGTGGAAGGGTTCCAGGCATTCTGGAATGGGAGAGATGAATCAGGAGACTGGGTAGGAACAGGTGTATATCTTATTGCTGCTTACGATGGGAATGGTTCATCTTCATTTACTAAAATTGCAGTTATTCATCATTAAATGGTTGTTAGGGCTGTCAAGAATACAATAAAAATTATCATCGGTGTCATATTGGTGATTATCGGGATAATTGGCGGTTTTATACCCATTTTCCAAGGCTGGATTTTTGGAATACCGGGATTGCTTTTACTGAGTTCTGTATTCCCGCCATTGCGAAAATGGGTGGATCACTT
>CAZBEY010000122.1:0-3988 GCA_964491015.1 uncultured bacterium
ATTTATTTGTTCAGCCACTCCCGGATAATTTCAGCCCCGATTTCGGCGGCAGCCGGAACCAGGCTCCGTACTTTATCTGTTAATCCCACATTCATATCTAAACTCACTGGCGGAACACCAATCAGCGCAATTTCATTTGGTACTTTTCCATGGAGTTTCGCCACTGAAAGCAGTTCACTCAATCCCATTTGGTGGGCAGAGATTTTTCTGTGTATAAACGCCGGAAGATCATTATTTCGATAAACATGCACTTTGAATTCATAGGATTGAGGAATGATCGCGTCAAAAATCATTAGACATTCAGCTGACTCAATATAATCTAATAGATAAAGTCCCTGGGTTCCGCCGTCTATTATATTGACTTCCGGAGATAATTTGAAATTGGATTCAAGATACCGAACGGCTTCAACACCAAATCCTTCATCTCCCAGAATCGTATTACCCAACCCAAGAACGTTAATTTTCTTATTCATTGCCTTAGAATATATTCCCTTCCGGTAACCCGGACCAGATTATGGTCGATTAAACAACAAAAACTGAAACAACACCTTCAATTCATTGGATAAAAAGTGGAATTATTTCAATCAGCGTATTTGGGACTTTCCTCCGGTTTATGTTTAAAACCCGAAATAATTGATGATGTAACGCCGGAACGTTCGATCATATCATGCCGTATGACCGCATATAGATGAATTACCAGGTATACCGGGAAAATCCAAGATACTAAATGGTGCATCGTATGCATGGTATTGCTGCTTCCAAAAATGAGGACTACCCAGCCAAAAAATGTATCTGTAAATCCGCCGGGGTTATTTTCGCCGTACATTGCCAATCCGGTTAAAATCATAAAAAATGATCCGCAAAGAATAAAAAGTAAATGGGTCAATGCTGCCACGGGATTATGTCCCCAATAGTGAGGACCTTCATTTTTGAGCAAAACATAATATTCCAGTTGTTTCTTAAATGGCTGGAGCCACCAATCAAGGGACCACGGTCTAAAGCCGGTGAAACGGCCATACTGATCATTTCCAAATAAAGCCCAATATAATCGGAACAATAAATTGGCGATAAAAATGAATGCAGTTCCAAAATGGATATATCGGAACCAGGCCATTTGATGGTACCAAACTGCCTCGCCAACAGCAGGACTTAAGACCGGCGCGGCAATATATAGCCCTGTAATAAATAACACGGTCATACTCAGAGCATTTATCCAGTGATATACCCTGACGGGGAGTGTCCAAATGTATTTTTCTTCTAATCGCTGTGTCATAGCTTCCTCCCTCTATGAGATTTTTACGGTTGTAATTTCATTACCGTTCATATCCATAATATGAGACGCGCATGCCAGACAAGGATCAAATGAATGAATGGTCCTGAGTACTTCGAGGGGTTGCTCCGGATTTTCCATTGGGGTTCCTTTTAAAGCAGCTTCATAGGCGCCGGATCGACCTTTACTGTCTCTGGGAGAAGCATTCCAAGTGGATGGAACCACTATTTGGTAATCCTCTATCTTCTTATTTTTGATGTGTATCCAATGCCCCAATGAACCACGAGGCGCTTCTGTGTAGCCAAAACCCTTGCATTCATCCGGCCACCGTTCGGGATCCCATAATTCATTATTGAATACCCGCGTATCGCCCGCTTTAATATTGGCAACCAGTTGGTCATAATAGTGCGTCATGAAGCCGGCCGTTTGTTTACATTCAATTCCCCGGGCTGCAGTTCTTCCCAATGTAGAGAAAAGCGCTTCAGGTCCAACATCCAGTGTTTTCAAGACATAATTTACCGTATCCACAATCATGGGTACTTTTTTAACATAGGCGACGAGAACACGAGCCAATGGTCCTACTTCCATAGGGTTGTCATTCCATCTCGGTGTTTTTAACCAACTATATTTTCCGTCAGTATCAAGATGTTTATACGGCATTTTGGGTACCGCTTCCGGGTTGGGTGTTGTTTCCCCTTCCCAAGGATGGAGAGGTTGATCGTCTCCACCGGCATAGGTGTACCAGGAATGGCTGACTTCTTCCCTGATTTGAGCCATATCTTCCAGGTCTACATCATGGATAGTACTCAGATCCTTATTCAGGATAGCACCTCTCGGCCAGAGAAGTGAACTGGTATCATCTACATCAGATTCCGGGAAATCACCGTAGGATAGAAAATTACCCAATCCACCGCCGTGGAGCCATCCCTTATAGAAGCCGGCAATGGCAATCAGATCCGGAATATAAACCTGATCAATGAATGCATTAGTATCATCGATGATTTTTTTAATTTGATTTAATTGTGCAATATTGATAGCACCGTCGCTGTTGGGATCAATTGAACAGGCCATTCCGCCTACGAGATAATTCGGGTGTGGATTTTTCCCGCCAAAAATGGCATGTATTTTTACAATCTCTTTTTGGAAATCCAGCGCTTCGAGATAATGCGCCACAGCCATTAGATTTGCTTCCGGTGGAAGGAGATATCCTTTATGTCCCCAATATGCATTGGAGAATATTCCCAATTGACCGCTTTCTACAAAGTTAGATAAGCGTGTTTTTAAATCCTTGAAATAGCCAACTGATGATTTCGGCCAGGATGGGCTTACTGCCTGTGCCAGTTCCGAAGTCGCTTTTGGGTCTGCGCTTAAAGCGGATACGACATCCACCCAATCAAGTGCATGCAGGTGATAGAAATGAATAAGATGGTCCTGAGTTTGTTGAGTGGCATTCATCAAATTCCGGATAATCAGTGCGTTGGGAGGCGTTTCTATGCCCAGTGCATCTTCAACACATCGAACCGAAGCCAATGCATGTACCGTTGTACAAACTCCGCATATTCTTTGTGTAAATGCCCAGGCATCTCGAGGATCTCTTCCTTTAAGAATCAGTTCAAGCCCACGCCACATCGTTCCGCTGCTATAAGCTTCATTGATTGTATTATTCCCATTGAGTACGGCTTCAATCCGCAAATGCCCTTCTATCCTTGGTATTGGATCAACAACGATTCTTTTAGACATGATTTAGGCCTCCTCTGTTTGTGCTGTTTTTGTTTTATCATTACTTTTCTTTATCGCTGTGCCGACCGCATGAACCGCCATACCGGCAGCTGCGGCGCCAACGGCAACCATACCAATTTTATCGGCACTTGAATTTGTTCCGAGAAATGAAACATCTGCCAAACGGGTATAGAAAGGTCCATTATCCCAGAATCCCGGTTCTGAACATCCCAAACAAGGATAACCAGCCTGGATGGGATAACTGGTCCCACCATTCCATTTCATCGTTGCGCAGGAGTTAAAAGTGGTTGGTCCTTTGCATCCCATTTTATAGAGGCACCAGCCTTTATTGGCTCCCTCATCATCAAAACTTTCCACAAACATACCGGCATCAAAATAAGGTCTGCGATAACACTTGTCATGGATACGAGTTCCATAAAAAGCTTTTGGCCGTTTGAGCCGATCTAATTCAGGTAGTTTTCCAAAGGTCAGAAGGTGGGTGATTACACCTGTCATGACTTCGGCAATTGGAGGGCACCCCGGAACATTAACCAACGGTTTATCTTTGATAATTTTATGGATGGGTGTTGCGCCGGTAGGATTGGGTTTTGCATTCTGGACGCACCCAAAAGAAGCACAGGAACCCCAGGAAATGACTGCCATTGCATCCGCAGCGGTTTCTTTTAATATATTTAAAAAGGGTTCTCCGTTAATCATGCAGTAAACACCGTCATCTTTTGTAGGCACATTCCCTTCAACAGCAACGATATATTTCCCTTTATAATCCTTCATGATTTGTTTTCGTACTGCTTCTAATTGGTGCCCGGCAGCAGCGCTGAGTGTATCATCATAATCCAATGAAATCATATTTAAAACGATATCTGCGGTAATAGGGTGAGAAGAACGAATGAAAGATTCGCTGCAGCATGTACATTCTAAACCATGGAGCCAAATGACCGGTATTCTCGGCTTTGTTTCCATTGCCTGAACGAATTTGGG
>CAZBEY010000123.1:0-3867 GCA_964491015.1 uncultured bacterium
CGTATCGATCGGCAAACCGTTTACCGGCTTCGCGAATATCCCAGCGCATCGCCCCTGAAAGTAATGTAGCCACCATGGCGTGAACTTTTGAACGGGAACCGCCGGGATGACCACTCTGGCTCAAATTCAGCATAATATCAATACTTTGATCTATTAAATCTTTAGTGATTTCCCAAAAAGGAAAATATTGTTTTAATTCTTGGGGAGATTTCATGATGCTCTCATCTTTCCATTTTTCTGATTGTTTAATATTTTCTTAACAAAAGTTCCTGTATAAGAAGACGATTCTTTGCTCAAAGCTTCCGGTGTGCCCGCAAAAATAAGTTCGCCTCCTTCATCACCGCCCTCAGGGCCCAAATCAATGATCCAGTCGGCGGATTTGATTACATCCAAATTGTGCTCAATAACGATTACGGTATTTCCCCGCTCTACTAAACGCTGAAGAACACCCAACAACATATTCACATCTTCAAAATGAAGGCCGGTCGTTGGTTCGTCCAGTATATATAACGTTCGATCTCTACTGACGCGTGATAATTCTGTTGCCAATTTTACCCGTTGCGCTTCTCCGCCGGACAAGGTTGTCGCCTGTTGTCCCAATCGGATATACCCAAGTCCAACCTCATGAAGGGTTGCTAATTTTTTCTTAATGGAGGGGATATTTTCAAAAAATGTTAGCGCATCTTCAACAGACATACTCAGCACATTTGCAATATTTTTATCTTTGTAAAGAATTTCCAGTGTTTCACGATTATAACGAGCGCCCTTACATACTTCGCACGTAATGTAAACATCCGGGAGAAAATTCATTTCAATTTTAATAATGCCATCCCCCTCACAAGATTCACAGCGCCCTCCTTTTACATTGAAAGAAAAGCGACCCGGTTTATACCCTCGTATTTTTGATTCGGGTAATCTCGCAAATAAATCGCGAACGAATGTGAAAACACCGGTATAGGTTGCCGGATTAGAACGGGGCGTTCGCCCGATGGGTTTCTGATCAATTTCAACCACTTTATCCAGATATTGCAGTCCGTCAACTAAATCGTAAGGTAAAGGATAGGCACGGGCATTGTGTAATTCTTTATGAAGAATAGGGTAAAGCGTTTCGTTTACCAGCGTACTTTTTCCGCTTCCGGAAACACCGGTTACTACAATCATTTTCCCCAGGGGGAATTCAACATCAATTTTTTTCAGGTTATTTCCCCTGTTTCCCCGGAGAGATAATATCTTCCCATTACCGGCTCTGCGAATTTTCGGAACAGGGATAGATCTTTTACCTGAGAGGTACATACCGGTAATGGAATCTTTACATTTTAGAATATCATTAGGCTTTCCGATGTAAATGACTTCCCCGCCGTGTTCTCCGGCGCCGGGGCCCAGGTCAACGATTTCGTCTGCGAATAACATCGTTTCCTGATCGTGTTCAACAACTAATATGGTATTTCCCTGATCTCGTAGCGTTTGCAAGGTGTTAAGCAGGCGAGCGTTGTCTCGGGGGTGCAATCCAATTGAAGGTTCATCCAATACATAAAGAACGCCCACCAGTTGTGAACCAATTTGAGTTGCCAGTCGAATGCGCTGTGCTTCTCCACCGGATAATGTGGCAGCGGACCGGTCCAGGGTCAAATAATTCAAGCCAACATTCACCAGAAAATTCAATCTATTTTTGACTTCTTTTAAAATTTGTTCTGCTATTTGCTCTTCTGTTTTGGTCAATGCTATTTTTTCAAAAAAATTGTATGCTGTTCTGATGGACATGGAAGAGATTTCTCCCAAACTCTTGTTATTAATTAGAACAGATCGACTTTCAATCCGCAGCCGGGCGCCGTTGCATTCGGGACAAGGTTTCATACTCATGAATTGCTCTATCCAGTTTTGTATATGCCCGGATTTGGTTTGTTTATAGCGGCGCATTAAATTGTGAACAGTGCCTTCCCAGCCCCCGGTATACGTACCTGTCCAGCGATCAGACGAATAGGTCATTTCCATTTTTTCGTCTCCTGATCCGTAAAGGAGCATTTCCCGCACTTTTGGGTCCAGTTTTATCCATGGTGTCGTAAAATTAAAATTGTAGTGCTTTGCCAAACTTTTCAGAATGCTCCCGTACCAGTTCCCCCTTGGCTGTTCGCCCAAGGGAGCGACAGCGCCCTGAATGAGGGATTTCGTTTTATCAGGCACAATCAGCTCCGGGTCAATTTCCATGTGAGAACCCAAACCGTCACAATGGGTGCATGCCCCATAAGGCGAATTAAACGAAAACATCCTGGGAGACATTTCTTCTAAGGACACTTCACAGTGGGGGCAGGCAAAATGTTCGCTGAATAAATGGTCTTTTTTGGGTAGTTCATGAACAATCACCAGACCGCTGCCAATTTTTAAGGCCAGTTCAATGGATTCAGTTAATCTTTCCTTATAATCATCTTCAATAATTAAGCGGTCTACAACCACTTCAATGGTGTGTTTTTTATTTTTTAACAGTGTAATTTTATCATCGATGCCATAGACTTTCCCATCTACCCGGACTCTGAGAAATCCTTCTTTTTTAATTTCTGCAAGGACGCCCTTATGTTCACCTTTTCGTCCTCGAACCACCGGCGCTAAAATAAATATTTTCGAATTTTCTTCAAATTTGCACACAGTATCAACGATTTGCTGAACAGTTTGTTTTTGGATGGGGCGGCCGCATATCCAGCAATGAGGTTTGCCAATGTGCGCAAATAACAATCTCAAATAATCGTGAATTTCTGTGACGGTACCCACCGTTGATCGGGGGTTTCTTGCGGTGGATTTTTGCTCGATGGAAATGGCGGGTGAAAGACCTTCGATGGTGTCCATGTCCGGTTTTTCCATGAGACCTAAGAATTGCCTGGCGTATGAGGATAAACTTTCTACATACCGGCGTTGGCCTTCGGCGTATATGGTGTCAAATGCCAGAGACGATTTCCCGGAGCCGGAAAGACCGGTAATAACCACCAATTTATTCCGCGGTATTTCCAGGTCAATATTTTTCAGGTTATGCTGGCGGGCCCCCTTTATAATGATTTTTTCTGACTGCATTTGATCCAATTAATCCATTCCAAAAGGCATCCCTGAATTTACAAATTTTTCCGCCTGTTTCATAAAACCATTTACATTTATCTTACTGGCCTGCTGGTGATTGGTTAATGGTAACTTGTAGAGTAGTGAGCGGTAAGTGGTAGCTGGTGAGTAGTAAAAAAAGAGATTGTATAAGAAACCGTTCCATCAATTCCCAGTTACTACTCCACTAATAACTCGTTACCGCTCTACCTGTTACCAGTCCACCATTAACCAGCTTGTTTCAATATTTCAAATAGGGTACATTTAATCCATGTCATCACTCAAAAACCATATTATTATTTCCATGCCCCACATGAACGACCTTTCTTTCGGCCGTTCTGTTGTCTTAATCTGTGAACACGATACCAATGGAGCCATGGGATTTGTGATCAATAAACCATTTGAAACACCGGAACTGAAAGAGTTGTTTTCCGGGTTATTTCCTGAAGAAGAAGACATCCTAAAGCTAATCCCCACAGTTCATTTTGGCGGACCTGTTTTAGTAGCGCGGGGTATTGTTCTTCATTCTGCCGATTATGAAACAGAAGGAACAATGAAAATGGGTGATGACTTTTCACTAACCAGCAATAAAGGAATCGTCCGGGACATTGTGGCGGAAAAAGGACCCAGGTATTATAAACTGATGTTTGGTCATGCCGGCTGGACGCAGCACCAGCTGGAATCAGAAATTGAAAATGGAGATTGGCTTTTACAGAATACAAACCTTGATTTTGTTTTTAATACAGATGAAAAATTTATGTGGGATCTGGCAGCAAAATCTTTTGG
>CAZBEY010000124.1:0-3800 GCA_964491015.1 uncultured bacterium
TTTCCAAAATCAGTTAATCCAATGAATTGTAAAGAGTCTTTATGGAGAGTCTCATCTTTTGCAGATGTGGCCCAATCGGTTGAATTATTCCATGTTACACTTAAATAACGCATTCCACGATGATATAATGAGTCAAGGTTGTTTAAATTATGTTCAATTGAATGACCGCCTTCCACGCCAATCATGCATGATAGAATTCCCTGTTGTTCATTAAATACAATATCTTGAAAACTCTTTGTAATGGCCCATTGACCTTTTGATTGGTCACATAAGGACTCCAATTGGGAAATCATGTTGTTGGCTCTGGCATAGGATTCGTCTTTTTCAAACTCATAGGGACTAACCCAAATAGAAAAGATCTGAAGATCCATCCCTCCTTTTTGAAACTTGATTAAATCTGATTGGCTGTCCGGATGTTCAGATAAGATATCTTGTCCAATCATCGATCGCAGTAATACATCATTGTGAGCATCGGCGACAAAGGAATTGAAATGAAATTCCTTACTACTGTCCGTGCAGGAACTCAAGAATAAGAGCATCAATATTAAATATATGAATTGCTTCATTCTGTAAATGAACATGGTTACTCCTTTTTATTTTCCCAAAGATTGAATACCAGACCGTATGGATCGCCCATATAACAATCCTTCCCTTTACCTTCCCATTTTAAAACTGTGCATCCATTGTTTTCCAAATATTTTCTCGCTGCTTCAACATCGTCAACATTGAATTCTGTTACTATCCCCCTTAATTTACGATTATCCATGATGTATAAATTCATTTCTCCGCTTTGAATATGAAGATGGTCTTTTTCCATTTTTACATCCAAACCCATCACTTCTTCATAATAAGTTTTTGATTCCTTCCAATCAGGATGCTGAAGCGCTATCTGATTGCTCATTTCAAATTTCACATTAATCTCCCATCGATTCAGCTAACTGCGAATAACTTTCAATAAAATTTTCTTCAGTAACAAATATTGGCGAGTGGTAACGAATGGTAATATTTGAAAAAAATAATGGAATAATTTTTTTATCCCATTGATACCAAACTGGAAAAGAATGACTACACTCAATTTGAACAGGAATTATCGGGGCTCCGGATTGCATTGACATATGAAAAACCCCTTTTTTGATCACTTTTACGGGACCTTCCGGACCATCTGGTGTAATACAGCAAGCGTATCCCTTTTTAACTTCCTCAACAATTTTATCAGCCGCCTCCCTGCCGCTATGTCCGGTAGAACCCAAAATCACGTTCACCCCTTGCCACCGTAAAGCCAGTATTATTTTATACATGTACCACAGCGGATGACTAAACTGAACATAATTATCAACATTTTTCAATGCCAGCCAATACATGGGACCTTTATAATGCCAAATGGATTCAATTCGAGAAGAATTTGGTTTAACAAATTCCCGTCCTTCAAAATGAATCGAGCAGGAATGCAAAACCCCCCATCGATAAAACGTTATCAGTAGAGCGCCTAAATATGAAGACAGATAGTAAAATGGTTTGAACCATAGGGGAATTTTAGTCACTTCGTAATTCAATTTGAGCATTTTAAATATCGTGCGAAATCATTTTTTTGTTTTTTCGACCTCTAAACTCTTTTAACTGATCCCATGTTTTCTCTGATGCCGACAATCGATCTACCGTCCTATCGCTCATTATTGATGTATTAAATATTTCTTCAACATCATCTACTTTAACTTGTGTATACCAAATATTATCAGGATATATAACCATAGCAGCACCCATCTCACAGGCGTCCAAACATCCGCTCTTATTGGCCCTGGCTATTCCTTTTAATCCATGTTGATTAATAAGCTGGGTGAATTTTAATCGGATTTCATCTCCTCCACAACGGGCACAATCTCCTTTGGAGTTATCCGGAGATCGTTTATTGGTACAGACAAATATATGTTTTTTGTATTTTGGTTCGTTATGCATTTATTTGAATCATTTTGCAGCAATTATCATATTATATATATATCTAATCATTTCATAGACCAAAACGAGCACCGTCTACAGGAAAATCAGCTCCATTGATATAGCCCGATGCATCAGACGCTAAAAAGGCAATCGCTGCTGCTGTTTCTTCCGGTTGACCGAGCCTGCGTAAAGATACTTTTCTTTCTGTAAGCTCAACCATTTCATCATAACGAATCCCATTTTTTCTGGCCAGATTTTGTAAAAGTTCTTTCAATCGATCGGTATCGGTGTAACCTGGTAATATATTGTTTACGGTAATTCCATATTCTCCTAACTCCAAAGCCAATGTTTTCGCCCATTGCGCTACCGCTCCCCGAATCGTATTAGATACACCCAGTCCTGGTATCACCTGCTTAATCGACATTGAAATAATATTTATGACCCTGCCGGAACCCAATTTTCTCATCCCCGGAACAACGGCCTGAGTTAGAAATTGATTCGCAATAACATGCTGATTAAAAGCAGTTTCAAATTCTTCTGCTTTCGCTTCGATTAACGCTCCGCTTTTCGGTCCGCCCGTATTATTAATCAAAATATGAATCGGTCCAAAATCATTTATATGGTTTTCTACTTTCTTCTTGAGATCGTTCGGGTTATCAAAATCTGCACAAATATAGTCATGATCTTCACCGGATAGTTCATTCATTACTAACTCTAATTTTTGTTGATTTCTTGCGGCCAAAACAATCTCTGCGCCTCGTTTTGCCAATAACAGTGCCGTTGCCTTTCCGATACCATCAGTACTTCCGCAGACCAAGGCTCGCTTTCCATTAAGGGATAAATTCATCTATCTTCTCTCCTTTCAAAACAATCGATTGTTATAAGAAAAAAAGAATATGTTTGGTTTAGGTAATGCTGTTTCATGATCTGGAAATTATGACAAATTTTTGGATAATGGTGAGAAGTAACTGGTGAGTACCTTTGCCAGTCTGCATAGAGAAGATGGATCGCTGGTGGACAATAACAGGCAGGAGGAACCAGCACATAGTAACTATACTGGTCGTGAGGAAAAATTGTGTTAACTTCCCGCCCATTTAAAGGATAAATAATGAAAAATAATGATAAAGATCGGTTCTATTTTGACCAGGACTTCGTCGGCAGTCCTGACGGGAGGACCTTAAGAATTTTGGCAGAATATTTCGGACCGCTTCAGCGATTTAGACGAAACAAGATTGCGGATACTATTGTATTTTTTGGATCAGCAAGGATCCAATCTCAAGAAGATGCTCAAAGAGCGCTAAAAAAAGCAGATAAAGATATTTTAGAAAAGAAACTAATGAGCCTAAAGCGTGACTTAAACATGAGCAGGTATTATGAAGATGCTCGTGAACTGGCATACAGACTAACCAAATGGAGTATGGGGCTCAAAGAAAGAAAAAGACGATTTATTATTTCTTCCGGCGGCGGACCGGGGATCATGGAAGCGGCCAATCGGGGTGCTTCCGAGGCAAACGGATTAGCTATTGGATTGAATATTACTCTGCCTTTTGAGCAATCGGGGAATAAATGGATATCCAAGGACTTAAGTTTCTATTTCCATTATTTCTTTATGAGAAAGTTTTGGTTTTTATATCTGGCAAAAGCACTGGTAGTTTTCCCCGGTGGTTTTGGAACTTTGGATGAACTGATGGAAGTGCTGACACTGATCCAAACAGCAAAATTGCGGAAACGGGTTCCTGTTGTTATTTATGACAGCGATTTCTGGAAGAATGTTGTGAATTTTGATTATTTGGTGGAAAAAGGGACAGTATCTGAAGAAGATATGGATTTATTCCATTTTTCAGATTCAATTGATGATGCTTTCA
>CAZBEY010000125.1:0-3779 GCA_964491015.1 uncultured bacterium
CGTGGGTTCAAATCCCATCGCTCACCCTTAGTTGGTGATTGCCTGCCCGCCTTTTCGTTGGCGGGGTGAATGGTAACTGGGGATAAGTTTATTGTTAACGAACTTTGAATTGAGTGTGGGTTCCCTGTCCGCCGGAATGGAATGTAGGCGGGAAATCCCATCGCTCACCCTTAGTTGGTGATTGCCTGCCCGCCTTTTCGTTGGCGGGGTGAATGGTAACTGGGGATAAGTTTATTGTTAACGAACTTTGAATTGAGTGTGGGTTCCCTGTCCGCCGGAATGGAATGTAGGCGGGAAATCCCATCGCTCACCCTTAGTTGGTGATTGCCTGCCCGCCTTTTAGTTGGCGGGGTTAATGGTAACTGATTAGTGGTAACAGGTGGATTGTGAACAACTCACTAGTTACCTCTCACCAGAAATTTATCACGGGGTGTAGCGCAGTCCGGTTAGCGCACCTGCTTTGGGAGCAGGGGGTCGAAGGTTCGAATCCTTTCACCCCGACATGAAGAACGGTTAGTGTAGAAATATGCTGATCGTTTTTTATTTATTTAAGCGCATCCCGATCCGCCGGCTGGCGGACGGGAGGGTCGAAGGTTCCCTGCCGGCCGTCAGGCGGGGAATCCTTTCACCCCGACGGAAAAGACGGTCAGTGTAGAAATATGCTGATCGTTTTTTATTTATTTAAGCGCATCCCGATCCGCCGCCTGTCTACCGAAGCGACAGCGCAGGAAGGAAGGTACGTAGGCGGGGAATATAACCACAGCTATCCAAAATAGAGCTCATCATAGATATCAATACAGCTCATAATTACTACACTTTAAGCTACATATAACAAATTCTTTAGCTTTAAATAGGCTATAAAATATAAATTAAAGCTCACAATTATGGTAAATAAAGCTCATTAATGTTGTAAATTGAACCGTAATTAATATTATCATGAGCTACAAATACATGTCAGGAACAAAATGTTGAAAGATAAAAGTAAAGAAATACTTGAGTTTGTCAAAGAGAATCCATCTCTTTCTTCTAAAAATATTCACGAAGGATTGGAATCAAAAATAGGGTATGCCACTGTAAAAAGGATATTAACAAAACTAATATCGGATAATCTGATAATAACGTTAGGAAAGGGCAGAGGAACAAAGTATAAAATTAGCGCGACATATGAACTATTTTACCCAATAAATGTTGAAGAATATTTTGAAAAAGAAATTGATGAACGAGAGATCAAAAATCATTTCAATTTATTATTAATAAAAGATGTTTTGAGTAAAACAAAACTGTTTACTGAAGACGAAATCCAACATTTAGACAATCTCCAAAAAAAATATGCGGAAAATACTTCCAAGCTAACAAAATTAGAATACAAAAAAGAGTTAGAGCGTTTGGCTATAGACCTTAGTTGGAAGTCATCACAGATTGAAGGAAATACTTATTCTTTATTAGAGACAGAACGACTGTTGAGAGAACATGAAACAGCAGAGGGTAAAGGAAAAGACGAAGCAACAATGCTTCTCAACCACAAAGAAGCATTAGATTTTATTATTGCCAATCCCAACTATATCAATACTTTGAATATATCTAGAATTGAAGATATACATAGCCTATTGATAAAAAATTTGGGAATTGACCGAAATATTAGGAAAAGAAGAGTGGGTATTTCTGGGACAAATTATACGCCAATTGATAATGAATACCAAATAATCGAAGCATTGAATGACATGTGTGACTTGGTAAATAATTGTGAAAGTATATTTGATAAAGCACTATTCCTCTTAGTGTTGATATCATACATCCAACCGTTTGCAGATGGCAACAAAAGGACAGCAAGGATCGTAAGCAATGCGGTATTAATAAATAATAAATATTGTCCCATTTCATTCAGGACTATTAACTCTGTTGAATACAAAAAAGCTATGTTGTTATTTTATGAACAAAATAATGTCACGGCCTTTAAAAAGATTTTTATTAACCAATTTGAATTTGCTGTGATGACCTACTTTTGATCGATTAAGAAATGGCAATAAATATACGTACTAGCGATCCGCCAGCTACGATCACTTTGAAATTGTTAAAATAAGGAGATTGCCAGGCTTGTTCCTCGCTCGCCTGCCTGCCGGAAGGCAGGCAAAGACAACATCTTTTTTGTTTAAAAAAACTAAACATGTCATTACGATGATCCGCCATTTGGCGGAGAAGAAGTAATCTCCTTGGATTTGCTGAAGTTAAGTCCCCTCCTTCGTCTGATTCTTAACTCACGTCCTGTACTATATTTGATTAAATGCATTCTACCTTTGTTTGGGGTTTATAGTGGAGAGCGTTATCGTTAATCCAAGTTAGGAAAATTCAAATCTCTCCAACTTGTAACATTACCATAAGATCGAGATTGATTTTCATCCCCGCCGTAAATTAAAAACAAGTTTTCAGAAGGCGTCGCAGTAAGTTTTCTCCAGTAATTTAATCCTGAAAAAAAACTGTTTTTGATGGTTCTACCGGATTTTATTTCAATAGCTGTTAAATCATTCCCTATCTCATAAAGACAATCAACCTCATTGCCGTTATGATCACGCCAGAAAAATAAGGGAATATTTTTACCCCGGTGAAAGATTTGTTTTTTTAGCTCAGAAAGTATGAATGTTTCAAACAGACCACCCTTTAAATAATGTGAATGCATCTGATCAACGGAGCGAATACCCAGTAAAAATGCAGCCAACCCGGTATCATAAAAATACAATTTAGGAGATTTGGTAATACGTTTATTTAAATTTTTATAAAAGGGGGGCAGCAAAAAAATAATATAAGTTGCTTCCAGAATAGAAAGCCATTTTTTCACAGTGTGATACGAGATACCGATTTCGTCCCCTATGGAAGATAAATTTAGTATTTGTCCGGTTCTACCTGCACATATCTTTAAAAATTGCTGAAAGGTTGATAAATTTCCTAAGTTGCTTATTTCGCGAACATCTCTTTCAATATACGTTTTGATATAACTGTTTAACCATTCTGATGGTGCCAGATTGTGATCGTAAATCCGGGGGTAGAATCCTTTGAATATGTAGTCTTCGTAAGAATGCATTGTAAATTGCGAATGTCGGAGTTCCTTATGAGAAAAAGGCATTAGTTCATAAAGAAATACACGTCCTGCGAGACTTTGGGTGACATTGGATAGAAAAGAAAAATTCTGTGATCCTGTTAAAATAAATAAGCCATTTTCCCTTTTTTCATCCACAATAATTTGAATATAGGAGAACAGTTCCGGAACATACTGAATTTCATCAAGAATGACGCCATCTGAATATTGGGATAAAAAGCCTTTTGGATCCGATTTTGAAAATTCCCTGATTTCAAGATCTTCAAAAGTAACATAAGGATAATCAGGAAATGTATGTTTGACCAATGTTGTTTTCCCTGATTGCCGTGGACCGCTTATGGCTACAACTGGCATGGATTTTGCCCCGCGGTGTACGTGTTCTGATAAAGTTCTCTCAATCATGGATGCTAATTTATAATAGACAAATTAGAACATCAACTTCTATATTGTATAAAATACGTTATGTCCTCCAGTTGTTTGTCTCTGCCCACCGCAGATTCTTAGGCGGACTATCCTTTCACCCCGACATGAAGAATGGTGTACGGGAAGAATCTATCTTCCCATTCCAGAAAATGAAAATAACTTAAATGAAAACCCTGTTACCCAATTTTACAGAAAAAAGGTTGCATAACCATTATCCCGATCGTTGTACGGTTCAGCCCAGGTATACTCTACCATATCAGGATTA
>CAZBEY010000126.1:0-3690 GCA_964491015.1 uncultured bacterium
ATTTCTTTATCCTTTTTTTACTTAATTCCGGCACACCAAACTTTCGCACGACTGCATCACCAAATTTTGGGAATATTTGTCCAATTGCTAACAATGGCTTTATGGGTCCATGATTAACAATAATTTCTGCTTTATTATTTTTTATTGCTTTTAGGACAGCATCAGCGACAGCCTGGGGCTTCGATGAACCCAACAAGGCTGGCGGATCCACATTTCCGTCAAAAAACATACCAGCTTCAGAAATATACCCCGGACAAATGACTGAAATACCCACTTTTGTTTCGTTCAATTCCTGACGCATGCCGTCCGTCCACATTATTAGACCGGCTTTGCTGGCGGAATAGGGTGTATTATACGCAACACCTTTTTTTCCGGCCAATGACGTTACAGATACTATATGCCCACCACGTTTTATCATGGATGGCAGCAACAAACGGGTCAATTCCATTGGCGCATGAAGGTTGATCCTCAATACGTTTGCAACATCATCGGCTGAATAATCTTGATATTCCCTGTATAATTCAATCCCGGCATTATTTACCAATATATCAATTTCACCATTGATCGCCTTTGCTTTATCCACTAATTCCGGTAATTCATTAATATTTACTAAATCAAATGGCAATGAATGAAAGACATTACCCTCACCTTCAATATCATGTTTTGTATGATCCAATCCGTATTTGGACCGTGCGACTCCAATAATAACAGCTCCTTCACTTGCCAATGTTTTGGCAATATAAAATCCTATACCCCGAGATGCCCCTGTTAATAATACCGTTTTATTTTTTAGTTCCATTGTACTCCTAGCTCAGTAAATAATGATCAAAATATGGCTGACAATATAATTGATTCATTTCTTCACCATAAATATTTTTATATTTGATATTGCAAAGTTTTGGAATGAGAAATTTTAAACATTATTTCATAGATCAAGTGAAATTTATAATTTTTATGGGTAATATCTCTGGATTAATTTTCATGTAAACCATTGAAAAGGCCAAGAAATTGTTTAAAAAACTATTCATTAGAATTCTCATCATGGTTGGGATTCTCGTTGTTTTGTCGAAAATATACCCTGACAATGTAATTATTAGTATGGTTATTGACAGTTATAAAAGCCTGGCATCAACTATATTGGAAAAATTGAATTCCTTTCTTAATTAAATGAGTAATCGCTTATTCACCAGGGATAGTAAAATGAAATCATTTACATTTGTATTGGGAGTATTCCTCCTCTCAACTTTAGTCGGACAACAGGAGCAATACCCTTGGAGTAAATTGAATTATCAAGAAGCCCTTTTGAAATCTAGTGGTAAAATTATGATGCTGGATTTCTACACAGATTGGTGAAGTTGGTGTAAGCGGCTGGATGCCGATGTATTCCCCGATGAAAGAGTGATAACCTTTGCAAACAATAATTTTATTAGCCTGAAAATTGATGCAGAAAAAGGTGAAGGACCCGATTTAGTAAAACAGTATAAAATCCCAGGATATCCTACATTGATATTTGTGAATGCTGATGGAAATGAAATTGATAGAATAATAGGCTACCGACCTGTTGATGAATTTTTAGCAGAGATAAAGCGTATCAACAATAATCGTGGTACTATAGGAAACCTCACTGATCAATTGAAAGCGAATCCACAAAATGACTCCCTCCTTCTGAAGCTGGCAGAAAAATGGGAAGACCGAGGTTCTCATACATCCGCCTTGAAGTATTGGGAAATGCTATTGAATCAGGGCGAGAATTATGATGAGTTAGCGCAAGTCAAAATAGCACAGAACAAAACAAAAATAGAAAATACTCCCGAATTTCTAATAGAATTAATTAACAATCACCTCGACAATAAATATACGGCGGATGCATATCGAAGTCTTCGGAGTTATTACCGGTCTGAACATGATACAATTTCTGAAGCTAAAACGTATCAGAATCTTGTCACTTTATTATTGGAAACAGATAAAGTATCAGCCGGAGACCTAAACGGATATGCCTGGCGTATGACTCAGCTGGAATTACAATTAGACGACGCTCTGGAAAAAATTAGGCAAGCTGTTGTTATGATAGCTGACGAAGACGACGAAACACAGGCACAAACCATGGATACAGAAGCAGAAGTTCTGTGGAAATTAGGAAAATATGAGAAAGCGATTAACGTCATAGACAAATGTATCCTCTTACAGCCGGAAGATGATTATTATCAAACACAGAAAGAGAAATTTAGGAGCGCTCTATAACTGAAAATCAAAATCCTGATTCCTTAAACATTGCGGAAGTTTAGAACTTCCGCAAAGTTGATTAATGCTCATTTATCCCGTTTAGATTACCATTTCCAGTCCGGTGTAAGCGTACTCGCAACTCATGTTGACTCCTGTCTCACTAATGATGCTTCGGGCTTTCTTGGCCATCTCATCCACCTGATCATCCGTTCGTTCCTGATTCAAATGGAACAAGATCAAATGGTCTACCTCACTATCGATTCCAAGTCTCACTGTGTCCGAGTAGACTGAATGCCCCCACCCTTTGGAAAAACTCTCGTATTCACCCGGCAAATATTCGGCATCATGCAACAGAACATCTGCCCCTGACACGAATTTTACATATTCTTCAATGGGCCTGGCATTTGGGTGAGGAAATGAAAGTTCGTTATCCGGGAATATGGCGATGCTGCGGTCGCCTTCATAAAGGCGAAACCCGTATCCTTTATTCGGGTGGTTCAAAGGAATGCTCTGGCAGCGCAAACCGGCAACTTCAAATTCTGGAAGACATTTTCTGTCAAATTTAAGTGTAGCTAAAACAGCACTCAAATCTACTGGGAAGAACGGAGCGCGCATCGTTTCTTTGAGGATTGTTTTGATGGATTCCTGTGCAAAGGTGCAACCGTGAAAATGCAGAAAACTGTCTTTGCGGTATAGTGGCTTGAAAAACGGGAAGCCAAGCAAATGATCCCAGTGGGCATGTGAGAATAGAAAGTGAAACTCGGTTCTACCCTCGTTTAATAGTTTGTTACCCAAGGTCCTGATACCCGATCCAGCGTCAAGGATGATAACGTCTCCCCGTGCTGTCTCGATTTCAACGCAGGTTGTATCACCTCCATATCGCACAAACTCTTGACCGCTTACAGGAATCGATCCCCGAGCTCCCCATATCCTAATTTTCATGGTAGTTTCTCCTTCGATATATTTACGCAAAGTTGATTCATTATAGCTAACAGTAAAATTCCATCGACCACAATAAAATTATAAATGCCAAGAAAATCAGGATTTTTGAAAATCGGATTAGTAGTCGTTTTTGATTATCATCCACTTTAGTCCTCTCTAAATTATTTCCAATTTTATATTAATTCTTCCACCAATTTTCTATTTTTCCATCGCTTGACTTCTAATTCCCTTTTGATTGCTTCTCCTTTGGTGGAAAATGTTTCATAATACACAATTTTCCTAGGAATTCCAGATTTCGTGGATTTTGTCCAACCATTGTTATGGCGATCGAGTCGTAAATCAACATTTGAGGAATGACCGTAATAGTATCGATCAAACTTTTCTGAATATAGTATATAATAATAGTACATAAATGAAAACACATTCCTGTATTGGCCGAAAGACATTTGAATGAGCGAGAGACGAGGTTCGAACTCGCGACATCCACCTTGGCAAGGTGGTGCTCTACCAGCTGAGCTACTCTCG
>CAZBEY010000127.1:0-3619 GCA_964491015.1 uncultured bacterium
ATACGGTTTCGGTTTGAATCTCGGGATGCCGGCGCCCATTAACGAATTGGCCGAACATAAATTTAAAACGGGTATTTCTGATTCATACAGTAAATCTAATACACAACATTATCTTCAAGAGATTTTTTCTATTTGCGGATGGGAGTACAATGGGGAAGAATACATTTTACCTGAAGCAAAATCGAAGACGGTTACTGAAAAAATAGATAATGGGAACATATATATTGGCTTAAATACCGGATGTGGCAAACGATGGACTTCCAGACAGTGGCCTTTGGTTAATTGGTCAGAATTAATTAACATGCTCCAACATGATGGTCAAAAGGTGCTCCTACTGGGTGGGGAAAATGAGGATGAGCAAAACCGAGAACTTTCAAAAAAGACCGGTGCAGAATACTTAGGTTATTTTCCTTTTAAAGAATTCATATATCTAATGAATAAATGCTCTTTAATTGTATCCACAGTTACAATGGCAATGCATGTTGCAATAGGGCTTAAAAAGCCCCTTGTGCTTTTAAATAACATTTTTAATTCAAATGAATTTCATACATTCACTGATTCAAAAATTCTGGAACCGGATCGAGAGTGTGAATGTTACTATCGACCGACTTGTGTAAATGAGGTCAGCTGTATTGCAGACGTAAAACCAATACAGGTTTTTGAAGCCGTTAAAGATCTCCTGCAAAAGTGAATATCGTAATCGTCGGCACCTTTCCACCCTTTCGTGGCGGTATAGCAAATTTTTATCACATAATGGCTGCTAAATTATCTGTCGACCATCAAGTCACCGCTTTGAATTTTACGACTCAATATCCAAATATCCTTTTTCCGGGTAAATCGCAATTCAGTGAGTCGGGTAATGATAGTTCATATAGTACAGACCGTATTTTGAGTTCTGTTAATCCATTTTCCTGGATGAAAACAGCAAATAGAATAATCGAACTCCAGCCGGATTTGATCATCTTCAAATATTGGATGCCTTTTTTTGCACCTGCTTTTGGATCCGTATTGAAAAAAGTGAAAAAGAAAATGGATGTTAAAGCACTAGTTGTTTGTGATAATATCCTTCCGCACGAAGTCAGAGTATTAGATGAATCACTTACAAAGTATTTCTTCAACAACGTGGATTACTTTATGGTAATGTCCAAGGCGGTTGAAAATGAATTATTATCATTTTACCCGAATGCAGATTATATTTATACACCCCATCCGTTATTTGATCTTTTTGGAGAAAAATTGCCAAAAAGTGAAGCTAAATCTATCCTTGGAATAAAAGAGGAGAATATGATTTTATTTTTTGGACTGATCAGGGAATATAAAGGTTTGGATCTATTAATTAAAGCAGCGGGAACGCTCAAAGAAAAAATCAGTCATTTTAAAATTCTGGCTGTTGGCGATTGCTATGAAGATCAAGATAAATATAAAAAGTTGATTAAAGAGAATGGGGTAGAGGATATTTTCGACTTGAAGATGGAATATATTCCTAATGATGAAGTCCATCAATATTTTTCTGCTGCTGATGCTATCGTTTTACCCTATAAATCCGCAACGCAAAGCGGTGTTGTTCCGGTAGCTTATCACTTTAATAAACCCGTAATCATTACTGATGTGGGTGGATTAAAAGAAATTGTTATTGATGGTCAAACAGGATTAGTGGTGAACCCCAATACTCATGATATTGCTGCAGGAATATTGAAATTTTATCGTATTCAAAATAATACTGATTTTGAGACACACATTCAAAAATTTAAACAGCAATTTTCATGGCGTGTATTTATTAAAAAATTAGAAATGCTTTATCCGTCATGAAATCCTCATTGGTCTATATTATTGTTTTGAATTGGAATGGTAAGAAATTATTAGATGACTGTTTGAATTCTCTAACGAAATTAGAATATAAAAACTATAAAGTATTGCTGGTTGATAATGCATCAACGGATGGATCAGTTGATTATGTTAAAACCAAATTCTCTAATGTAGAAACGATTTTATTAGATAAAAATTATGGCTTTGCAGGAGGAAATAATAAAGGATTTGAATACGCTAAGAAGAATAATGCTGAGTATATTATTTTTTTAAATAATGATACAATCGTTCACTCAAACTTTATTGACCCGCTGCTAATTCCTTTTGGTAATGCTGAAGTAGGACAAACTGTACCTAAAATCTTCTATGCTAATCCTCAAGATAAAATATGGTATGCAGGTGGAAAGATCAATTATTGGACAGGGCACATTTATCATGAAGGGATTCGTGATTCTGATAGTGAAAAATATCGCATGGTTAAAGAAACAGATTATGCTACCGGTTGCTGCTTTTGTATGCGCACAGTGGACTTTGCATCATTACTGGGTTTTGACGAATCTTTTAGTATGTATGGCGAAGATGCGGACTTATCTTTAAGGCTCCGAAAAAATAAAATGACTGTTTATTTTGTGCCTGATTCAATTATATATCATAAAGTATCAGCTTCCATCGGTGGTGCATTTTCTCTGTTAAAAATAAAAAGAAAATTCAGATCAAATTTGAAATTGATGATTAGACATGCAAAACCATATCAATGGGTTTCCCAAGCTGTCTCTATGCCGTTTTTGCTCTTATTTGGATTTATAAAATATATCAGGTATACCCGGCTTTACCATTCATCATCTTTATAAAAGAAAGGAGCGACTTCTTTTGTAATGTCTTTTATAATACCAATTTCGTGATCTGTTAACCTCTTTTTCCAGTTGTATATATTTGCACGGCTATCACGGCGTAACTGGTGAATCTTGTTATCCTTTGTCACTTCCCCCGGATTCTTGATACTAGTTGTTTTTTCTATAAAATTCTCGATCTTATGAGTAAAGGGGAGTTTCAATTTTCCGAAAAGTGATTTATACTGTTGTATGGGATCAATTGATAAATCCTCGTGCCGAATATAAATCCATTGAGGATATAACTCTTTATATTTTACAATTATGGCGGTTAAACAAGTCCAAACTAAGGCAGCTTCTGCAATGGGGTCATTAGGTGGGTTTTCTATTTGTGAACGAAATGGCTCAAAAAACCGATGCAGCAAATCCGGCTGTCGGTTGAAATTCTCAAAGTTGAATCGCCAGTTGAGTCGTTTTAAACTACTAACAAATGCAGCAGGATGTCTGATTAATAAAATATTTTTTGTATTCCAGGTTTTATAAAGCCATTCTGCTGCTGTTATCGCTATCGGGTCTTTTATCAGGGGGATTATATTCTCCTCAGTAACACCATTTAATTTCAGTTTAATCGAATCCAAATATGCCAAGGCTCGCCATTTTGCATACTTAAAATCTATTTTCCCATCGTTAACCCCATCTGGATTGCGAAAATCTGTATGGGGCAATTTATTTTTGAAATGAAATACGGCTGATAATGGATAATTTCCTCGGAATAGTCTATCAAGTCCCTTTTTTATATTATCGTGGTCTTGATCCGGATCGAAATATTTGTACCATAATTTTGGCACGTAAAATGAGCGGGTAATGCTGTTCGGAGTCAGTGGCTCATGTAGATAATATGTATTTGATGCATTTTTTAATAAATTTCCAACCCAGGTAGTGCCTGACCTGTGGGAACCGGTGATGAGGATGGGGGGATTATT
>CAZBEY010000128.1:0-3549 GCA_964491015.1 uncultured bacterium
ATTATTTCAACTGGGGCCGGCGGGGAATCCTGTCGGGCGTACTTTTTAATGAACCTTCTTTATACTAGGAATTCCGACTTGGAAATCTATTTAATTGCCACAATATAGATATGTTGAATTTGGTACTTATTTAAGTTATATTTAGTTATGTTTAAGTTGCGACAAACGAAGAAATTCCAAAAAGATTTTAGAAAACTCGAAAAACGAAGGAAGAATCTTATTTTGGAAAAACTATCGTTATTAGCTATTGGGAATTGGGAGCCATTGGACATTAAAAAACTAAAAGGGTCTGATGAGTACTATAGAATTAGAAGTGGGAACTACAGAATTTTATTTGAAAAAAGAAAAACTGAATTGGTGATTATTTTAATTTCAGTTAAACATAGAAAGGAGATTTATAGATGAGTATTCAAGTAATAAAGAAAAAACAAAAGGTTGATTATGTTATCATCCCTTATGATGAATTTATCACATATGCTGATGAAGGTTTAATTGATGTTGCCTATATTCAGGATGTTCTAGGTGATCCTTTGGATGGCGAAATCGTTGATTTTAATTTTGAGGATTATGTAGATAATCCCGTCCATTTGCTTCGTTTAAAAGCTGGCCTTACTCAGAAGGAATTGGCTGAAAAAATGGATGTGACACAAGCGTATATCTCTAAACTGGAACGAACCAACCCGGTATCAACAAAAGCATTAAAAAAAGTAAGCGATTTATTGAATTAATACATTTTCCATGAATCTTCAGAGAGAAAAAGGTATCAATAATTGATTAATAGAGCGTCCCATCCGGCTTGTGTGCCTGCCGAAGGCATGGCCGTGGTGTGCAGACGGGGAATCTGTCGGGCGTACTTGGAATTGGTCTGAAAAATAACTATAAATGGAATAACCCGACTGCTGGGAGGCAGTTAGGAAAGATCACGGGTTCCCTCTCTGTTGGAAGAATTCCGTAGGAAACAGGCGGGGAATCCTGTCAGGTATACTTTGTACCAGAAAACTAATTGATTATGATAATTGGCAGACGGATTCAACATCTTTCTTTTTTCCGAAAATGACCAATTGATCATCAAGCTCAATCAGCGTACTCGGTTTTGGCATAATATCAGTGAATCGTCCATTATCTGCTTTTCTAATAAGTAGCACATCAATATTGTACTTATTTCGAATTTTCAACGTTTTAAATGTTTGATGCACGAATTCTGTCGGTGCATTAATTCGAGCCATGAGAAATCCCGGTATTACTTCGGTTTTCTCATGATAATATTTGTGGACAAATTTCATAGAAGAGGCTAGGCGTCCGGCACTTTGTGATTGAATTAACATTTCCTGGTACTCTCGAAGAATATCTTGACGTAAAACTTGCCCTGTTAATACTCCCTGGTCATCTACAACAGGGATGGCCATAATGTCTGATTCAAACAAAAGCCTTAAAACTTCATGAACAGGAACATGGTCTCGTATTTTAGGAAAATGCGCATTTGAAATATCTTTTACGGTTGCTCCATCCGGTATTTCTTCCAACCGGTTTAAAAAACGCCGCACCATCCCTTGCGTGATAATTCCGGATAATTTCTTTTTAACATCACATACATAATAAACATGTTGATTGCTGGTAGACATTCTTTCTAATAGTTCTTCCACTGAGGCATTATCCTGGATGACTTCCAGCATTTGTTGTTTAATTTTTTCCACTTTCAGTTTATCAAGAATATTGGTGGCTGTTCCGCCATGTATGTCAATCCCACGTCGTTTCAATTTTATGGTATAAATGTTTCCGTCGAGCATTCGTGTTGTTATCACGGTCGCTACTATGCTTGTGACCATTAAAGGAAGGATGACAGTATATTCAGATGTCATTTCAAAAATGATAAGGATTCCGGTAATTGGGGCGTGAGTTGTTGCTGCTACCATGGCTGCCATACCCACAAGTGCATATGCGCCTGATGACCCGGTCATTTCAGGATACATCGCATGAAAAATACTTCCTAATGTTCCTCCAAGCATGGACCCCATAAACAGAGAAGGAGCGAAAATACCGCCGGAAGCACCGGAACCCAGGGACAAACTGGTAGCAAATATTTTCCCAAACAGCAAAGCACCGGCAAGGAAATATGGCATATTTCCGGAGAGTACGCGATCCATTGAATCATATCCCACACCCAATGTTTCGGGAATAAATATCGCCAGGAGTCCAAGGAACGATCCACCGATAGCTGCTTTTATACCAATAGGTAAATCCAAATTATCAAATATATCTTCTGAAAAATATAGTGATTTAACAAACAGCCAGCCTGTTAATCCTGTAACAATCCCAAGGACGATATAAAAAATAATTTCATAGGAAGAATGAAGCGTATAAACAGGCGGTATAAATGCAGGGAAATCTCCGTATAAACTTCGGGAAATGACCGTTCCGAACACGGAGGAAATAATGATAGGCCCAATGGCTGCAACACTAAAATCTCCCAATATCACTTCGCTGGCAAAGATCGCTCCGGCGATAGGTGCATTAAATGTTGCTGCAATTCCCGCCGCCGCTCCACAGCCAATAAATGTTTTCATTCTTCGCGTTGATACTTGGAAAAGCTGTCCCACAGTAGAACCAAAAGCCGATCCGATTTGTACGATGGGGCCTTCACGCCCAACAGCTGCTCCACTTCCTATTGATAATGCGGATGCCAATGCCTTTACAAGAACAACTCTCATCCTGATAAAGCCGTTTTTCGTGGCTACGGCATCCATAACTTCAGGAACACCGTGTCCTTTGGCTTCAGGAGCGAATTTATTTACAAATAATGCAACAATAACGCTGCCAATAATCGGTATGCCTATTTTGAGATACAATGGTGTTATACGAATAACATCAACAAAACTTCCATCTCCGCGCCAGAGGATGCTCCTGAAAAAGTCTATCATATATCTGAATCCGCCTGCTCCATATCCCGATACAATACCAATGATCATCGCAATAATGACGACAAATAATTGATCAAAAGACTTGATTTGAATCAGTGATCGCTGAATAATAGAATAAAGAGCATTTCGCCATTCTATGTACGTGCGAAGTCGTTTATATTTTATTCTGTTTTGTGAATCATTCATCAATTAAAATATTGTTTGATTATTAGACAATAAAGTTAAGAATAATACCCCTCATTATGTTCGAAGTTTCGATAACAATTGGACGTTGTTTTTGCTGCAATAGCTCAATCATGATATCCTTTCAGTTTGTTCGAGGACAACCGGCTTCATGTCGTTGAAAAATATATTGAGTAAGCCAAAGAATTCACATTCACAGAAACTCAATGGAAATAGAAATATCGTAGTTAGGTTTACAGCCTCTGTTCTAAATTCATTCTATGGAATATATCATTATTCTTTCCACAATCAATACTGAAACCGATGCTCAAAGGATTGCTGAAAACCTAGTCAAATCCAAATTTGCTGCTTGTGTAAATATTATTCCCGGAATTCAATCGATATATGAGTGGGAGGGAAAGCAGTGTCATGAATTGGAATGTCTTCTGTTAATTAAAACGACAAAAGA
>CAZBEY010000129.1:0-3439 GCA_964491015.1 uncultured bacterium
ATCCCTTGTCCCAAGTAGAGGCCCAAGTAGAGGCCCAAGTAGAGGCCCAAGTAGAATTAAATGAGACGGAAGAAAAAATCTTACACCTTTGTAGTGTTGAACCAAAATCAAAGTCAGAAATGGCAAAATTATTTGGATACGATAGTGTACCAGGTAATATTAAAAGATCGGTCCAAAAATTAATGAAAAATGAATTATTAGGTTATACACTCCCACAGAAAATAACGAGTGGAAAGCAAAAATATAAAATTACAAAGAGGGGGTTGACTGCAATAAGTGACAATGATTAAATGTTTACTTTAGGGAATACCAATTTACTAAAAACCAAACCCATCGCTTTGTTTTGTTCGGTAAAATGTCCCGGAGATAAAATTTTACAAACTTACGACCAGTGTATGGAATGGCGAAAAGAGGGGCAATCAGTAATCAGTGGGTTTCATTCACCAATGGAAAAAGAATGTCTGCGGATTTTGCTCAAAGGAACACAGCCAGTCATTATCAGTCCTGCACGGGGGATTTGGAAAAGAATTCCCAGAGAATGGAAACCGCATATTGATTATGGCAGGATGCTGATCGTCTCAAATTTTCCGCCTTCTGTTACGAGAATGACCTCGCAAAATGCGGTGGTAAGGAATGAATTTATCATTGGTTTGGCGGAAAGAGTCTATGTGGCTTATGCTGAACAGGACGGAGTAATTGAAAAGATGGTAAATAAATTGCAGAAAACGGTTAAAATTATGGAAAGATTTTTATGAAATTAATTCAATTTGAAAATTTAATGATTTTTAGGAAATGATATGCTGAATTACATTTGGTTCGGAATGATGCTCATTGCGGTTGTTGTGGGCACATTTACCGGCAATATAGATGCCGTAACGGAAGCAGCCATTAATATGGCAAAGGTTGCTGTTGAATTGGCCATTGGTTTGATTGGTATTATGGCGCTTTGGCTTGGGATTATGAAAATTGCTGAAGAATCCGGACTTATTCGAATCATCGCCAGGGGTCTACGTCCCATCACCATTCGATTATTTCCTGATGTACCGGAAGATCACCCCGCCATTGGTTCCATTGTGTTAAACATGGCTGCCAATATTTTGGGATTGGGAAATGCCGCGACTCCCCTAGGACTAAAAGCCATGGAAGAACTTCAGGAATTAAATCCAAGTAAGGAAACAGCTACGAATGCTATGTGCACTTTTCTAGCGATTAATACATCAAGTGTACAGTTAATTTTACCTGCAACAGTAGTAGCTCTTATGGGATCATTTTCCAGTCAAATTTTTATTACAACCATCGTTGCAACGGGCATGTCCACAATCGCAGCAATTATTGCCGTTAAAACATTAGCGAAAACAAAGCGATTTTCCTTAGAAACTGGACGTGAATAATGATTGATTCATTTGTAAACGGAATAAACGAATTTTCAAAATACATCATTCCTTTTTTATTGGTTGGAATACCGTTTTATGCTTTAGTTTTCAAAAAAATAAAGGTATATGAATCATTTGTAGTAGGCGCCAAAGATGGATTTACCATTGCCGTCAGAATTATTCCATACCTCGTAGCCATTTTGGTAGCCATTGGAATGTTTCGGGCTTCTGGCGCTTTGGATCTATTATTGAATTTCCTTGCCCCTGTTCTTACTGCAATTGGTTTTCCACCGGAGAACCTACCATTAGCTATCATGCGTCCTTTATCGGGGAGTGGCTCATTGGGCTTATTGACTGATTTGATTAATGAATACGGGGCAGATTCAATTTATGCTAAAATCGGAGCCACTATGTTTGGCTCCACTGAAACCACATTTTACGTTTTGGCTGTTTATTTCGGTTCGGTAGGTATTCGGAAGTCCAGACATGCCTTGGCTGCCGGCCTCATCGCCGACGCGGTAGGTGTATTGACAGCCGTGTATATTTGCAAATTTCTATTCTAATGTTTTACAGCCGATTTAACTCTTTATCCGTTCTCCTGATGGGTTGTCTTACCATCAACTCTTTTAGTTGTGGGACGTCAAAATCTAATCAGTCCTTTTCAGAAGAATCAATTGCTAAAAATAATTTGGTAAATATTCTGGAAGCAGACTCTACTTTCTTTGTGGAACTGAAATATTCAACAACGGATAACTTCATGAACAGGGATGTGTATGGTGACCTGGAAATTTGCTATTTGCGTTGTGTACCGGCAGATATGCTTGTAAAAGCTCATCAATATTTGAAAGAAAATCATCCCGATCTGCGCTTTCTTGTTTACGACGGACTTCGCCCCAGAAGCATTCAATGGAAATTATGGAATACGCTGGATGATGTTCCTGTCTCTGAACGAACACAATTTGTTGCAAATCCCAGAACAGGCTCGATCCATAATTTTGGTGCTGCTGTAGATCTCACACTTGCGGAACTATCAGGGAATCCGCTGGATATGGGTACACCCTATGATTATTTTGGAGAACTGGCATTTCCCATCCACGAAGACTCCTTGCATGCTAGGGGAGAATTAACGGATGAACAAATCTCCAATCGTCGAATTTTGAGAGAATCCATGGTGAAAGCGGGATTCTCTACCATCACAACTGAATGGTGGCATTTTAATGCATTTCCTTATGAGGTTATTAAATCAAAATATACTATTATTGAATAGATGACTTGGAAAATTTTATGAGCAAAATCAAATTAATAATTCTGCTATCATTAAATCTTATTTGGGCACAGGATGTAAAAATAATGGAAATGATACACCCGGAACACTTGTCACGGGGAGATACGATTATGTTTGTTGCCCCATCCGGTCCATTGGGTAAAGAGCGCATGGAACTTGCCAAAAAACGATTAGAGGATCGTGGATATATTATCATTCAATCTCCGGATCTGTTTCAAACTTGGGGTTACCTTGGTGGTTCGGATGAAAGACGGGCCGGTGAAATGATGGATGCATTTGAAAATAAATCTGTGAAAGCCATTTTCCCCGGAACTGGCGGTTATGGCACCACGCGAATTCTAAATATGCTTGATTACGATGTCATTAAAAATAATCCAAAAATATTAATCGGTTTTAGCGATATCACCGGACTCCATCTTGCCATTCAAAAAAAAACCGGACTTATTACATTTCATTCTCCAAATCCAATGTACGGGCTGGGAAGCGAGAAGAATCTATATCCGATTTCCGATACATATTTTTGGAGAGCTATTGAAGAGGTAAATCCAAATGGATACACCATTGATCTTGATTCATTTGGATTGAAAGATTCAGTGGTGGTCGTACATTCAGGTACAGGAACGGGACAGCTTATTGGAGGAAATTTATCATTGATTTGCACTTTAATGGGAACTCCTTACGAAATAGACACAGATGGTAAAATTTTATTTATTGAGGATGTGGGGGAAGCGCCCTACCGAATTGATCGGTATCTATCCCAGTTAAAATTGGCCGGAAAATT
>CAZBEY010000130.1:0-3242 GCA_964491015.1 uncultured bacterium
AAAACCAGGTCAATATATCGATCAATTACATTTAGTTTCATTGTTTATAAAATCCTCCTACCAAGAAAGGAACGGTGTTTATAGGAAAAGGTAATACCATTTATCTTACATTTTCAAGGTGCTTGTAATATGAGAACTGTGCCCTTTGATAAATGAAGCCATTTAGCTACTCTTTTTTAAGGTGTTTTGGGTCAAATTGATAAACCAGTACGCCTGCATCATCCCGGTCGTGACTCCACCTCCGGAGGATTTTATCGGCAACCATCTCAAATGAGTTCTCATCCAGAATTTTACTGGCGTTCAAATCAATAATTTCTACCAGCCCATCCGTTGTCATAATGACATAATCTCCCCGTTCCAGGATGAGTTGATCGGGGGACAGGCTGCGGTATCCGCCGCCCACAATACCAAAATCGCTCCCCAGATGGGTTGTTTCCTCTTTAACCACCAATGCCCGAATATTTCCGATACCACCATGGATTAATTCTCCATTCTTCACGTTGATTAGTACCAGCCCCATGGCGACGCCCCGGGTATTGCGGATGGTTTCATTGCAGCTTGAAAATATTTCCCGGATGGGCTCCCTCCGCTGGTAAGCCACATGGTTGATCGCTGCCTGGGCCGCCTGTTCGGCATATTTTCCATGGCCGAGACCATCCACCAAACACAGAAGGATATGATTCCCAAAGCGCCAATGGGCGCCGGCATCACCACAATGGGGAGCATTATTCAGCGATTGAAAGGCAGTGGTTACACACATTTCTGCCACTTGCGGGTGATGATTTTGGTTCCTTTTCCCACTTCAGATGTTATTTCAAATTCGTCCATCAACCGCCTGACACCGGGCAGCCCGCCTCCCAAGCCTTTATTGGTGGTAAAACCATCTTCCATAGCCAAATCAAGGTCGGGAATACCGGGACCGTTATCCTCAGAAATAACTTCGATCCCTGCCTTACCCCTTTGTTGGATTGGGGTTAAAGTGATGGTTCCACCCCGGGGACAGTGGAAAAAAAGATTGCCGGCCAGTTCAGACACACTGGTGCCGATATAATAAGCATTGGTTCGATTCATTCCTACATCATAGGCAAGCGATATCGCCGCCATCCGTGCTTTGGAAATATGGTGCTCACCTGTGACAGAAACGGTTAGTCCGACTTGTATTTCTTTGGGTACCTGTTTTGAGGAATTCCTAATGATTGAATGGATTCCAGTCATCTAAGGAGGCGTACCATTTCAATGGTAATTTTTGTATGCCCTTTTTTGGATTCAATATTGAATTTACTCACCAGTCTTTTAGCCGCCGGCAATCCTACACCCAAACCATCCCTGGTACTGTAACCGTCTTTCATGGCTTTTTCAATATCTTGAATTCCACCGCCGTGATCTTCCACCACGACTCTAACGCCCATTGTTTTATCATTATTGGATATATCACTTACCACGCAATTGCCGCTGCCGGCATACTGCCTTACATTCCGCGTGAGTTCTGAAATAGCGGTAGCCAACCGGGTCTGATCGGCAGATCCAAAACCCAGTTCCATGGCTAAATCGCGACCGGCTTGGCGGGCCAGGATAATATCGGAGTTGACCTTGATATCGACTTTTTTTTCAGGTTTCATATTAATCTTTCTCTTCTTTATCCATTGGAGATAATGCTGTGGATGCGATACTTTTCTCCAGCATCTCTAAACCGTTTTCCAGATTCAGCGCTGTTTTTACGCCAACCAATTCACGGCCCATTTCCACCAGTGTTACCGCAACGGAAGGCTGCATACCGGAAATAACAACTTGGGCTCCCAATAATTTTGCCATAGTAGCTGTTTCATTCAGAACTCTGGCCATGAATGAATCCACCACATTCAGGGCGGTGATGTCTATTAATACGCCGAGTGCTTCATGTTTGGATACCATTGTTAAAACATCTGACTGAAATGTCAGTGCTTCTTCGTCCATTAAATCCACCTGAATGGATGTAAGTAGAATATCTTTTAATTTTAGAATAGGTATTTTCATGATAGTTTTCTCATTTCATCGGTTGTAATGGTTACTCCGATCATATTGAACGCCAAGGCCAATCCTTTTCGCAGCGTGCCGGTTGTTCGAAATTGACTGATATCCAAATCCAGCTTGGTCATGGTCTGAGCCGCTTCTGTGCTGATACCGGTAATAATCACATTGGCGCCAAGCATTTTGGAAGCTGTGATGGTTTTAAATAAATGCTGTGCCACCTTAGTATCCAGCACCGGCACGCCGGTTACATCCAGAATGGCCACGGTCGATTCTGTTTCGACAATCGTCTTGAGAAGCGCTTCCAACATCTGAGCCGCTCTCACCGTATCAATGACGCCCACCAGGGGCAGCATCACCACCTGATCCCATAATTTAATCACCGGCGTGGATAATTCCATCAAGGAGCGGCTTTGCTCAAAGATCAACTCTTCCCGAGTTTTTGCATAGGTCTCTAACGTGACAAAACCCAGGAGATCCACCACCTTGTTCAACTTGATGATTTCAAAGTTCAAATAGGTAAGATCATCTGACATTTCATCCAGCATGTATTTCAACAGGGCATCCTTCAAAGAAATGACAAAAGTCATGGTCTCGGAAGGTGTGAAACCCTGTTCGGCTCGGGTAGCGGATATGTCCTGCAGCATGGCCACCGTGTCAGCAAAGTCCGGTGTTGTAATATCTTCATATTGTTCCGCCCGGAGAGCAGTGGTCAGTGTTTTCAGCAAATCAGCAGCTTGAATTTTGACTTGATCTTCCGTCATTAATTCGAAAGTCCTGTTATCCGGTAGACTACGGATTTGATCGAGCCAATCTTTTAGAATTTCATTTTGGTTAACAGCCAGGATGTTGGCTATCGTTTTCAGTTTCTTTTTTCTTGGCATGATTGAGTCCTTATAACTGTTTATTCAGATAAAATTTCTATTTTTTATGTGGTTGGCAGTATTAAACTATTGGAGAAACTTGTCTGCGCCATATCATTTTCCATCATCTGGCTGATATGACCCATTGAGGCAATGGTTCGAATGTATAAAATAATAATGAAACACGGGGAATAAATATTGAATCATTCTTTTTATCCAAGAGAAAATCTGATAATCCAATTAATTTCAATTTTTTTTACTTTCGACAACTCAAAAGTAGACAATTTTATCCTCTTTTACAAGAAATTCTATTCCAATGTGGAAGCGGGTATTCACGCATAATTGATGGGTGTCTTTGTCCCCGCCTTACAC
>CAZBEY010000131.1:0-3165 GCA_964491015.1 uncultured bacterium
TCCTTGTCTCAATCTATGACTTCTTGGGGTGTCCGTCATAATATAGCAAGTCCAGACACAGCGTATTATGAGGAGGGAGTTTCAACTACCTTTCATTTGACCTTACTTCTGACTCTATTTTAATATCACCTGTAATAAATATTACTGTCTAACTTTTGCGAGCTGATATGACACCCGTAGATATAAGAGCAATTGTCTATATCCATCAATATCCTATCATCATCTAAAAAAATGTTGGAGCAAACCGTGAAAACAATACGAATCATTCTTACATGTTTAGCAGCCGTTTCTGCCTTCACCGCCATCCGGGCAGAATACCTTGGCATCCCTATTTACATCTATATTTTTAAACCTTTGGCAACAACATCCATCTTTCTCATCGCTTTATTGTCCATTAGAGGAAACTTTTCAAAATACACTATAGCAATTTTAATTGGTTTAATATTCTCTCTTGGCGGAGATGTTTTTCTTATGTTGCCATCAGATCAATTTATCGCTGGTCTTATCAGTTTTTTGTTTGCTCACCTTTTTTACATTTTGGCTTTTACTACCGGGCGACGAATCAAACTGTCACTGACTGGACTTCCATTTCTACTTTATAGTGTATTGTTCTATGTGATACTTTATCCATATCTAGAAGAAATGAAAATACCGGTGCTGGTTTATGTAGCGATAATTCTCATAATGGGGTGGCAAGCCTTTGAACAATGGAGTCACTCAAAGAACACTTTTACATTACTCGCATTTTCTGGAGCTGTTTTATTTATATTTTCAGATTCTGTACTTGCGTTACACAAATTTCGTGAGCCTTTTGAATTAGCAAGAGCTCTGAACTTAAGCACTTATTTCATCGCCCAATGGATGATTGCATTGTCCGTATTGCAAAAAAAATAAAGTTTTTTTTACAATTGCTGTTCTATTTTCTTTCAGGTGGATTTTTTATCTTCCATTAGTTTGTTTTTTTGGTTTGATATTTCATTAATATTAGCGGAAGTTTTAGGATCAAAATGAGATTATAAATAATATGCTACACCCACTCATAAATCTGGTATTCCAAATATTATACATTTGCCTGATCGCACGGGTAATACTATCGTGGATAGACTACAATCCAAACAACGAAATAGTGCATTGGATTTACAAGATAACAGACCCATTAATCAAACCATTTCAGCAAATTATTCCACCACTGAGCATTGGTATTGATGTATCACCCATAATAGCATTTATTGCATTGGGATTTGCAAAGAGGTTTATTATTTGGGTGATGTTTTAGGTATTGGGGGCATTGATTAACCTGTTTACAGAGTTACTGTATATGAGGGTTTTACGTGGAATAAAACCAGCTTAAAAACTGAACACGAGACCAAGGGCAAACTCCATACCGGTCATATCGACAGAACCTTCTTTACCCCCCGGCCAAGATTCCGGGGCCGGGTAGTAATTACCATAACTTTCAAACAAGATTGCATCTTCTTCGGATTGTAGATTTCCATAAGAATAAAATTTGATTGTTCCGGTGTAACCTTCTATAGTTGCCGATCGCCAATTAATATTCGATTCGATACTAAATCTCGGTGTAAATCTATAACCAACACTTAAACCTGTATGATAACCACTTCCGGAAGCAGTCAACTCCGACTTGGCTTCGCTTAATCCAAAGTCCACATTATCTTTAAAGTCGATTGTACTCTGGTAGATGTCGATTCCTACCCCAACTGTTCCATATAACTTGGATGGCGGCGGGATTAGGTGATAATTAAAAGTTACACTTTCAAATACATTTGATAATGTGAACCTGTGTTCCCAACCTCCTCCCCTGGATTCTTCCATATCATCAAGATAATTTTCCCCGGCAATCTGGCCAACAGCTATTCCTATTTCGTATTCGGGTTTCAGGTGATAAGTAAATTGTATTGAAAAATTATTCAAATTTCCAAAATGGCTCAATTGCTTCCTTGAGGGATCAGGTTCTGTTACATATTTATTGTATACATCAACCCATTCATCATAGTCTGCCATGGTTTCTGACACAATGGAGAATTTTGTTTTTATACTGTACTTTAATTGCTTGGAGGCAACTTGCTGTTGAGGCTTTTCAATTTTTTCTAGCTGGATTTCCAGATTGGTAGTTTCACCTGCCTTTATTTCCACGACTCTTTGAACTTCAATATAACCATGAAGAGAAATATGAACCGGGTAACTGCCCACTGATAAATTATCTAATAAAGCAGGGGTCTTCTGCGATATATCGTTGCCGTCAAATGTAATCCGCGCCTTGGATGGAATAGTGGAGATAGAAACTGCTCCAGTTATCACTGGAGCAGGAACACTCGGTTCCTCGGCAATTAATTTATTGGCAATATTCGTCATCCCGGTTTTTAACACTTCATTTATCGAACCTTCAACCATTTCTTCAACATTATTAATAATCGATCCCTCGGTTACACTAATTAAACGGATAGAGATAAAATAAATATCACCAACCTTTCCGATGCTGCCAGCAATAACCTGTTCGACACCAATTAATTTGCCAACTTCAACTATGCACTCGTTACTGAAACATCCGGTTTGTTGAAATCCTTGTTCCGAAAGAATTTCATCCATCTGTGTACGCTCAATAATATTAAACTTATTTGTTTTATACAATTCTACCCGCAGTTTGTCAGACAATATGGATGCCTCAGTCTGAGGGACATTTTTCCCTTCTAATTCCAGGATCGCAATATTGACCAGGGGTTGTGCCAATGCACAGGTGATAGATAATAAAATGGTAATCAGTTTTTTTATGTTTTTCATATGATATCCCTTTTATGGATTAGTCTAACTTTTGGATACATTCTAAAGTTAGTCGAAAAACTAAAAGTCAATTAGTCTTAATAATGGATTAATTTAAGGTGTTATTTGATTGTTTTCCAACGCTTTGGTAATTGTACAAAACACATGATTTTTTGTAAATGGGTATGTTTTATGATTTCGATTTTAAAATGAGTTTTCGAAATAAATTAGATTTGTAACAGAAATAATGGTTTGAAACAAATTTTTAGTGTCTTAAAACTTGCGCGTTTATAGGAACGTGTGCAACTGGAATGGATCAGCGCAGCAGAAATACAAAAATGGGCTAATACCATGAAAGACCTGGAAAAAATGAGAGCCCAGGTAACA
>CAZBEY010000132.1:0-3122 GCA_964491015.1 uncultured bacterium
TTGATCCAATTAGATATGTTTTCCATTTCTTCCTTTAGTTCCCAAAGAACAAGATAAAAATCATAGAGCAGATCCCTGTTAGTGGCAGCCATCAATTTCATACAAAGGGAATTCAGTGTTGTTTCAATCTCTTTTAATGCATCCACATAATGACCCCAATGATCCGGATCTGTCGTCATGATATGATCAATGCATTCTAATAACTGATTTCCAATTTCACCCATTTGTCCCGGCAGATAAAAACAATCGCCCAATAAAATCAGTTCTTTTTCGCTCAATTCATCATTTCCAAAGTACTGCATCCACTCAGAAAATGAATTGAGATAGGCTTGTCTGGGATTCCACTTATTATTTATAGAACAATATATGGCCAATGTTTTCAGTGGAATATAGTTGGCCCAGAATTGACAGTTAGGATTGCTCAAAATGCCGGATAATTCCTTTTTCAATTCAAAGGAACGGCCGGAATACGGTCCAAAAAACATTTGGCGAATGTCATAATCATTGGCATGGATATTATCCCAGATGATCGGTTTCCGTCTAATCACCTGCCGCAACTCTTGGATCGACTCAACAGAAATCTTCTGTGAAACAACTTCAGGACCCGTCCAGAAAAATCCAATATCTTTATTCAATAACTGACCTAATTCACTTAAATACGCGTTTCCCAAAACATCATAGTCCGCCATTCGTCCGCAATAAACAGTTGGGCAAAAAATCAAAGATGAATCCGAGTCTGACTCTTGAAGATTGCCATAAAGACGATTGGTAATATAAGCGTGAGCCTCTGCAAATGATGAAAACTCCTTCAGATCACTATCAGACAATTCCACCGGAATATCATCGAATAAAATAGCGAAATGGTCACATCCCATGGATCGAACTTGATTGATTTTATGAATTAAATGATTCCAATCATTTTTATCTGAATATCCCATATCCAATCCAGGTGCGATAGCGTAAATAAACTGCAACTCTTTCTGCTTGCATGAGGCAACCAATTCTTTCAATTCTTGATACAAAGGATCAGGATATAATTCCCGCCATTTGCTCCGGTGGTATAAATCATCTTTTGGGGCGTACATGTAGGTATTCATCCCAGCCCAGTCATGCATCCACTGAAATAATTGATGGCGGTCGGATATTTTCCACGGCCGACCATAAAATCCTTCGAGGGTTCCGCAGATGAAATTCGTTTTTTTCATTAAAAAACGAGGTATATCAAAACCATGAATATTAGCGAAGCAAGGGCATAAGGTCTCAAATGGACGATTTTCCCACTGGTCAAAGCGAGAGTAACTTCATTTTCCGGGAGTTTAATTATCCAGACAATTAATATGATAAAATAGACGATAAAGACGCCTTTTGCAACGCTCATGGGGATGGCCAGCATCCAACCTCTCATCACATCTCCCATTCCGCGAAAGAGGCTTGCGATGGCATCTGCAACAGCTGTGGTTGACAATAAGATATTATTCATAACGATAAACCAATCCTTTCAATTTTGATTCCGGCTCCGGAGGCGTCAATAAGCTTACAACAACTGTAATAACCATTGACAGAACAAAGGACCACCATGCGATGTAAAGAAAGGGTTCTGACACCTGAAAAAGCGGTTTAGAGGCATGGCTATTGACCCACATGAGCGTTCCGGAAAAGATAACGCCCACCACCAAAGCAATTAAAGCAGCTTTTCCCGTTGCCCGTTTCCATAACATACCCAGAATAATAATGGCCAGAATGGGTCCTTGAAATAAAGATAAAAGCGTTTGTGTTAAGTCGTAAATACTTTCAAACCGGGTGGCAAATTGAGCAAAAAAAATGGCCACACCCAGCATGGCAGCGGTGATCCACCGCCCCACGACCAACAGGTGTTCATCGGTAGATTCTGGCTTAATAAATTTTTGATAAACATCATTTGTCCAGATGGTGGCTCCTGAATTGAGGGCTGAATCTACAGAAGACATGAGTCCTGCTAAAAATGCAGCAAAAAATATCCCCAGAAGTCCTGTGGGCATAATATCTCGAACCAGAGTAGCCATTGCTTTATCTGCATCAGTAATATTGGAATTATGAGCCAAAGCAATGATTCCGGGAATGACCATTGCAAAAGGAATAAGTATTTTCAGGATAGACCCAAACACGTAAGATGCCTTCGCATCCGCTTCTGATTTGGCTCCCAATGTTCTTTGAACCATATTTTGATTTCCCAGCCAATAGGCATTGGCAAGAACGAGTCCCAAGCCAAGAAAAATACCTGACCAAGGATGGGGTGTGGGTGTATCAACGGATAAAACCAAGTCAAAATGATGTTGAGCTCTTCCACCCAATGAATGAATAATGGATACAAATTCACTAATTCCACCCAAATTGTAAATTCCAAAAAAGAGTACAAATAATGATCCTCCCAGCATAACCACACATTGAACCACATCTGTATATACGACTGCTTTCAGCCCACCTAATAAAGTATAAGCACCAATAAGAATGCTCATAATGATGATTGTATATAAGAGGGTCCATACAGGCGCTCTGGCATGAGTCAAAACATATTCGCCCCATTGGTGATTAATTTCATCAACTTGAAATGTAATCATGGGGATTTCTCCATTCTCATTTGATTTCATATCACCTTCCGCCAGAACAAGATTTGGATGTTGATTTCTAATGGTATCCTCTACCTGTTTTAAATCATTAATAAAAATAAAATCATGTGTTTTCCCTGCTCCGGTTGCTTCCACCACTTTTTCTCTTATTTCCTGGGAATCAGTTACAACCACAATTTTGGGATTCAGATCTAATAATAAATTAAGCATCAAGGCGGTAGCGTAAAGGGTAATTCCCAAACCAAAAGCGGTGACAACTCCCCAAATCAATGCCGTAATCGTTCTGACACCGATATTGTACCGGGCGCCTAACCATTCCGGTATGGTACTGACTTTGGATCTCCAGAACATGGGAATAAATAAAAATGCGCCAATGATCATGACTGGAACGCTTCCCAGCCAGTCATAATTCCCGAGGACGATTCCATATAAATAGGCTGCCCCGGCAATACCCACCATATCCACTGCACCAATATCAGTTACTACCAGAGACATCCCAATCGCCCACCAGGGCAG
>CAZBEY010000133.1:0-3115 GCA_964491015.1 uncultured bacterium
TTACCATTTTTAAAAACCCCTCTTTCCCGCCTGCCTGTCTGCTGTAATGAAATGCAGGCATGGCCACATTTGAAGGCTGGCTGGCGACTAACCAGTGCCAGTTTAATATAGTCGTCTATTTCTTCTTTATTTTGTATTTATATCACAAAATTGATGATATTTCTGGTTATTCATACACGCATCTTTTAAGTGTGTAATCAGGGTTTATCAGAACCACTGTATACCAAGTCAACTGAGGTTCGAATCCTGTCTTTTTCAACGACCAATTGGCTGTTTTTTGTCACCACCTGAATGATGCGGGTTTTATTTTTTCCTGTTTGCACTTCTACAATGTTTTGTACCGGCTCCGGTCCGTTGAACTCAAATTTTGGTTTGTAATATTTTGCAATATCAACTTCGCCTACTTTGATTTTCTTTCCCAAAACCTTGATATATATTTTGTAAATCGCCTTTTCAATAGTCATTTTTATTTTATTTGATTCACTATCGTAGACAACATTGACTTTGCTTTTTACAGTGTTACTGGTCTTAAAGACACCTGCTTTCAAACTAACGGATGCGATAAATTCAGCAGAGCCGGGTTCAAAGTCGATCTCAGCTTTTTTCACCTTCCAAGTATATTTGACTCCCTGCTTTTTACCTTTCCCCTTCACGGGTCCAATGGAAGCAACAAATTCATTTATCGTTTTTTCCGATATAGTAACCGTTACGTCATTAGCAAGCCCGGCAGAATTGAATGCGGTTAATGCGGCACAAATGAGCATGATTTTATTCATCTTAAAGCCTCTCTTATATTGATTTATATTCAATAATATTTTTGATTTTTCAGAAACAATCCTTCCAACTGATTCGATTATTTTGAATCGATTCAATAGACAAATCAAAAATAAAGTATCTGATAATACAATCAGGTTTTATTCTTTACAACCCTCAATACTAAAAAATAAATTCATCGCGTTGACTCTGTCCGCTGAACACAATTAGGATTAAATGTTTCCTTAATAATCTTCAAATAGAAATTAGAAGTGTTTTTAGATAGAATATGAGGCAATATTAAGTATTGTATTAAATTTGCTTGCTGAAATATGATAAATAAATGATCCATTATCTCAACCCATTGCCATCTAATTTTGATTATTAATACGACCCAAGCACTATTAATAAAACCCGCTGTCTTTGTGATGGCTGTTCTGCTAATCCGTCAACTCAATCTGCTAAAACCCCGACAGGGCATTTCCGTTCTTCAATGGTCTGTTCTTATTTTTCTCATCGGTGAGGCATTTTGCGGTGTCGATATTTATCTCTTTCAGGAAATGACACTCCTCAACGAACTTATCCATGAAACAGCTATGATGTTTTCCTTCTCGGGATTTATTTGGTCGGGAATGATTTTGTTTCATTTTGATCAGGCTTGTTTTGGTTTTGGCTGTACACAGCGATCATTATGTCAGACAGACCCCGAAGATTGTACACAGGCTCAGACAATGTTCGGACTATTAAAGATAATATTACTTGGTCTCATGATAATAGCATCAATGCCATTTTTTGCAAACCCATTTTCAACCACCGAAACGCTGGTCGCCGGAATTGGAGGAAAAATTTTCGGTTCATACAGAATTGATGATTATTCATTTCTCTGGGACTTTCGGCTCCGGTTGGCTCCCCTCATTCCCTTGTTTGCTTTTGCATTTGTGATGATTCGACTATTGATAAAAACCCCCCTAGCAAAAAGGGATAGAATTATCCTTTACTTTGGATTCGGTTTTTTAGTATTCATACTCAATCGATTGTTTTTACTTTACGTTTTCCGAGAAAATGGTGTCTGGGGAAATCTTTTTGAAGAAATGCAGGAATTTATGTTTATTCTTCTACTGCTGATATGGTCAAAAAAACAAAAGTATCTAAACAAACCCGTTGGGAAACCTATTGCATAAATTAAAAGAATAATAATGTCGAATATATATGTAATTGGTTCCGGCATGGTGGGAAGCGCTATCGCTTTGGATCTTGTTCAATATCACCGGGTATATCTTGCAGACTTTAACCCATCAGCCTTGGATATTGTTAAAGCACTTAATGAATCCATCCATATCCAGAAACTGGATGTGAAGAACCGCGAATCATTATCCCAATGGGTGAAACCGGCTGATATTGTTCTTTTGGCGGTACCGGGATTTCTTGGATATAAAGCATTGAAAACCATTATTGAATCAGGAAAAAATGTGGTGGATATTTCCTTTTCTCCTGAAAATGCGATGAACCTTTCTTCACTGGCAAAAGATATGGGTGTTACTGCAATCGTGGATGCCGGAGTTGCTCCCGGACTTCCCAACTATCTTTTAGGTTATCATAATACTCAAATGGACATCCAGTCCTTTGAATATTTTGTGGGAGGTCTTCCGAAATATCCGAAGCCACCCCATAATTATAAAGCTCCTTTCTCTCCCGTCGATGTTATTGAAGAATACACTCGTCCCGCCAGAATGATGGTGGATGGTGTGCTGGTAACAAAACCACCTTTATCTGATATAGAATTAATCCACTTTGAAGAGACCGGGGCTTTAGAAGCATTTAATTCTGACGGTTTGCGATCTATCCTGACCACCATGGACGATATTCCCAATATGAAGGAAAAAACTCTCCGGTATCCCGGACATGCGAAACTGATGAAGAGTTATAAGGAAAAAGGATTCTTCGATAAATCGAAGATAGAAAAAACATCAAAAATATTATTCAAGGAATGGAAACTCGAAAAAAACGAACCCGAATTCACCATTATGGATATTATCATAAAAGGGAATGCTGACGGAGAAAAACGGGAAATTAAGTACCACTTATATGATGAATACGATCCGGAAACAAATACATCATCCATGTCCAGAACAACCGGATATACCGCCGCCGCAACAGTCAATCTGCTGTTAAACAATTTGTGGACAGAACCGGGCGTGTTCCCACCTGAAATTATTGGGAAAAAGGAATTGTGTGCAGGTTTCATTTTGGATTATTTAAGAAAAAGAAAAGTACAATTACATTACAGTAAATAATTAATACAAGAAGTCGAATAGCAACCTATGAAAAGTATAAATAGTAGTTTTATTCTGTATTGCAGACA
>CAZBEY010000134.1:0-3105 GCA_964491015.1 uncultured bacterium
AACCGATTTTAAATGGGTGGGTATTGGCTTGGTCCTTTTCATCCTGATCGCATTTATTATACCCCTTCCGGAATCCATGATGCTGAAAGCAGAGGAGATTTTCGGCAGCACAGGAGCAGATATCTCCCTCAAAGCGACCCACATTCAGCTGATTATCGCTCTTTTGGCAACCTGCGTGATTTTCTTTGCTACCGAAGCGATTCCCATGCCGGCTGTTGCCCTTATCATTGGCTTAGTGCAGTTATTTTTTGGCATTACTGAACCAGCAAGAATTGTTTCGACTTATGCTCATGATGCTGTTTGGTTCATTGCCGGTTCCCTGGCTCTGGGATCAACATTAGTAAAATATGGATTGGATAAACGGGTTGGTATGCTTGTCATTAACCTTGCCGGAACCAAAACACGGATGATTGTTATCGGTATTTTAATTGGTACTGCGGTTCCGACGGCCTTCGTTGGCGAGCACGCTGTTGCTGCAATGTATGTTCCCATTGCCATAGCCCTATTCACCTTAACGAATCGCACAACACCTGCCCCAAGATTAGGTACATTACTTATGGTTACCATTGCTGTCGGTTGTATGATCGGCGGTCCTATGAGTCCCACCGGTGGAGCAAGAAATGCACTCATGATTGGTTTTCTATCTAACATTGGGATTGAAGTATCATTTATGCAGTGGGTCACAATGGGCGTTTTTTACACGATTGTGATGACAATAGTAATGGCATTTCTCCTACCTTTGCTCTTTAAACCGGAAGTAGATGATTTAGCAGGAGCAGTGGATCTTCTAAAACAAGACCTTGAAAAACACGGGCCAATGACTAAAAAACAGATCATGGTTGCATTAATCATGCTTTTGGTGGTTGTGTTATGGATTATCGATAAATCAATAACGAAAAATATTTTAGGTTTTTCATTAGGGCTGGGTGGTGTTGCAATATTTGGGGCTGTCCTTTATATGTTATTGGGATTTACATCATGGAAAGATTATGAGGATAAGGTCAGTTGGGGTGTTATTATTCTTTATGCCGGCTGTATTAGTTTGGGGAGTGTTTTTAAATCCACCGGTGCATCCAGTTGGTTCGCAGATCAAATTATCGATTTGGTCGCTCCACTTGGACTCAATTCCGGTGTTGGGCTGGTAATATTGGTCGGTATTATCGGAGCAATTCTAACCAATCTTATGAGTGCGGGCGCCACCGTGGCTGTCATTGGTCCGGTGGTTCTTGACATGGCTCAAAGTTCAGGGACAAACCCGATACTCGTTGGAGTAGGTCTCGCAATTACAACATCCATGGCGTATTGGCTGGTGATCGGCACTCCGGCAAGTTCAATCGTTTATGCCAGCGGTCAATTGGAATCAAAAGATTTTATTCGAATGGCCGCTTTAGGTTGGCCGGCAGCCATCATTGTGATGATAGTGATGGTCATTATTTACTGGGTTGGCGTTTTGGGAATTAATCCTTCAGGAATCGGTTTTTAGGAGGTAATAGAGATGGATACAACACTTATTATTTTCGTTAGTATTATAATTTTAGTAGCATTTGTTTTTAGTAGAAAAACCAAACTGGGAAGCGCAAAAAAACAAAAAGAAGTACATCAAGCTGAAAAAGTATCCAACGCCACCCAAACCAATATGAGCTATGGTCAAATACAGGAACAGAAAAAACAATTATTTGAATCTATAAAAACCCATCTTTCTGATAAACCGGAACAAGTTGAACAATTAAAACAAATCATTAATGAATGGGCCGAATTAAAAATCCAAGCATTTACAAATCGACGATCATGGGTACGAAACCCAAGCAAGGATAAGGATTAGGAGGTAAAATCAGGATGAGCAATAAACTGACAGGTGGATGTTACTGTGGTAAAATTCGCTACGAAATTTCTACTGAACCCATTGCTGTTGTTCACTGCCACTGCAATAATTGTAAACGATCTGTTGGCAGTCCATTTGTCACGTGGGCTGTTTTTGATCTGAAAAATCTAACCTATGTGAAAGACACACCAGTCGTATATACTACTGACACTAACGCAGAGCGTGGGTTTTGTAATCAATGCGGATCATCCATCAGTTACCATAAAATTGGTGGAGATTCTATTGATATCACTGTGGGAACTTTTGATGATCCCAATTCAGTCAAACCTGAAAAACACATTTGGGATAAACGCCGCATCCATTGGATTAATTTCGATGATGGTCTCCCCCACTTTTCCGAGTGGAGCGCCGGCCAAGATCCGATTGAATCATTTATTTAAGTAAGATATAATAAGTTTTTCCCCTTACAGTAAGGAGAGGTCTCAAGGGTGGTTGAGAATTATAATGAAAAAACACCGAATAAATCCAAAGAAACAAAAACCAATTCGGAAAATGCTAAGAAATTATCCGACTCCGTGGGAACAGAAACTATGGAATCAATTAAAGGGAAGGCAACTGGATGGATTCAAGTTTCGACGCCAGCAGGGAATAGAAAATTATGTAGTCGATTTCTATTGCCCTGAAGTAAAGTTGATAATTGAGTTGGATGGTTCAGGACATCTAAATCCGCGAAAGAAAAAAGAAGATGAAAAGCGAGTTAAAAATTGAAGGAGTTAGGTTATTGTATTCTTCGGTTTTATAACAATGATATTGATGAAAGTTTGGAAGGTGTATTAACAATGATTTCTGAAATGTGTAAAGAATTGAATAATCGCTGTTACCCACCCCTGAATCCCCTCCTTGAGCAAGAAGGAGGGGACAAAATTCATTGAACAAAATATATACTATTAAAAGATTTTCTATGCAAAATCATCATCAGATTTGTTGGTACCCACTCCTTGGAATTTGTAATAAAAATATCTAACCATAATTACTAAAGGAACAATCATTAATATCCACAAAATAATGTTTAAAAATGAAAATTCAATTACACCTTTATTAATATCAAATAAAAATACAATTAAACAATGTATTGCATAATAACCAGAATTCCCATCAGCTGTAATTTCAGCATTTCTATTACTTTTTTCCCATAAAAAATATTTAACCAATAATTTTCAATTCAATAGACTTTCTACAATGTAGCTTGCAATAATTATTATTATTGCAAAAATATTAGCCTT
>CAZBEY010000135.1:0-2942 GCA_964491015.1 uncultured bacterium
AAAAAACGCGATAGATATTGTTAATCAACCCAATATCAAAATCCATAATTTCTTCACACTATTAATATTTTTCTAAAATTAATATTTAATTAATTCTATTTTCTCGTGTCTAATTACTATTTAACCAAACATTTTTGAAAATAATAACATTTTACTCAAGGAAGAACCAATGAGCAATCAATGGCTGATGTATCGTTTCTTAATATTCACAATATTAACAACAATGCTTTTTCCACAACGCCCACACAGAGCACAGCAAATGCCAAGCATTGGTGTTTTACAAGGTACCGTTTTGGACTCCTCAAATCATCAATCAATCGAATTTGCATCTGTGTCTATGATTAGTCTTCGGACAAATGAAATCACAACTGGCGGATTAACAGATAAAAATGGTGATTTTTATATTAAAGAAATCCCTTTGGGACGGTATAATATCGTTATTGAGTTTATTGGATATATACCATTTAAGAAAGGACCGATTGCTTTATCCCCACGAGGAGGCGGAATCGAACAAAATGTTGGTAAAATTTATCTGGAAACAACTTCGCTGGAAATGGATCGGGTTGATGTAGAGGGAGAACGCCCAATGTTTACTCAAACTATTGAAAAAAAGATTTTTAACGTGGAACAAAATACGTTATCAACGGGTGGGTCTGCTCTGGATGTTCTTCGCCAAATACCGGGCGTTGATGTAGACATCGACGGAAATATTTCTGTAAGGGGAAATTCCAATGTGAATATTCTATTAGATGGAAAACCCTCAAGTATAACATCCGGTGACAGCGAAATGTTATTAGAAAATATTCCCGCAGATAATATTCAAGATGTGGAAGTATTGACAAATCCATCTGCCAAATATGATCCCGATGGGATGGCTGGTATCATAAATATTATTTTAAAAGAAAACAAATTTGCTGGACTCAACGGCAATGTAAATACGGGGTTTTCTTCTAACAGCTCAACCAATGGTTCTGGTCAGGTCAACTTTAAAAATGAAAAGGTAAATGTTTTTGTGAATTCAGGGTTTCGCAAGAATATCCGTGACGCATCCGGAGATACTTACAAAGAAATATTTTCACCAGACACCGTTATACTGGATCAAACTGTCAGCGGTGATCGTGGTGGAGAGTCACTACTGCTGAAATCCGGAGTAGAATATTATATAGACAGAAAAAGCAGTATAGGGTTTACTGCTTCAATGAATAATCGCATCCATGATCATAATCGAAGGACAGATACTATTGAACAAGATTCCACTATTACCAAATACTATCGTATTTCGAATCATTCAAATGATAGAAATTCCATTGATTATACTCTCACATACGATAAAAAATTTGCGAATCCCAAACAGACATTCTCTGTTATTACACATTATTCGGATGGCTCAAGCAGTTATGATGACAACCAACGCTCTTATCCAGAGTTAGGATATGAGAATTTAGTTGATCCTCTTCCAGAAAAATCCGTTCAAATACGAAAAGATGCTGATTTTAATCTACAAGCTGACTATGTCCATCCCTTTGGGGAAAAAGGAAAATTTGAAACGGGATATAAAGGGATCGTAAAAACGATGGATACCGATTTTGAAACCTATACGTACGACGACATCACAAGTAATTTTGTTATAGATACGGATCGAAGTAACCATTTTATTTTCGAAGAAAATATTCAAAGTGTTTATGGACAATTGAATAATCAGTTTGGAAAATTCGGATATCAACTAGGTTTACGGGCAGAAACTGCAACTAACTTATCTCAACTTCTAGATACTAATGAGGAATTTGAAAATCCATATACCAGTTATTTCCCAAGCACCTCGCTATCATTTGGTCCTCCAAAATTATTTCAAATACAAGCCAGTTATTCAAAACGGATTCGCCGACCATCATCGCGACATTTGAATCCAACGATCAGGCAGTTTGATCAGACGAGCATGCGCACCGGGAATCCATTTTTAAAACCGGAATATATTGATGTAAGTGAGCTGAATTTTTCCTTGTATAAGAATGGAATATCTTTATCACTGGGAGCATATTATAGGAATGTTACCGATAAAATTAGTCGTCATAAATATTCAACCCCGGAAGGGATGACAATCGTAACCTACGAGAATTATGATAATACACAATCGTATGGAACAGAATTTATTCTATCGGGATCACTAGGAAAAAAACTTCGTCTCATGGCAAGTGGAAATGTGTACACGGATGAAACGAAAGCATCCGGACTTACCGATGACGATATCGATTTCACATCCACCGGCTACAACGGGAGAATTACAACAACATGGATGATATCATCAGCAACAGAATTAATGTTTATGGGATTTTACCGCTCACCTCGTGATCTGCCATTTGGAGAAATGAAATCAATGTCATTTTCCAGTATATCCTTTAAACAAAAATTTGCAAAGGACCGTTTTGCTGTATCAGTGCGATTACATGATATCTTTAATACAATGGGATTCGGTTTTAAAACCTATGACGAATATTATTTTCAGGAGAGCAATCGGAAGTTCGATAGTCAGATAGCCTCAATCTCGTTAGAATATCGTTTTGGTCACATGGAGGATAATAGTCGCTATAACAAAGGTAATAGAAATGATGACAGTGGTGGTGGGGATGATTATGATATTGAATAAGAATTATCAAAGAAATCACCCTGCTCACTTTTAACTAGATTCGACTGACAGCCATATCCATATATTTTCCAAATAAATTTCCTTGCCTGGCTCTCGAGTTTTCTCGGAAATTCATACGTTTTATTAGTGGATAATAATTGGCACTCAGTAGTAGATTGGTTCACCTTATACCGGGTGCCAAACCAAAAAAAATACAAAACTCATTGAACAACTACACAAATAACCAAGGAGAACAACATGAATCGTAATAAACGTTCATTCATGTTCCTTGCGTCTTTTCTTCTCCCTTTAAGCATAT
>CAZBEY010000136.1:0-2939 GCA_964491015.1 uncultured bacterium
AAAACATTTTCCATCGGAATTTCCGGCAGCATTGATTTGGAATATGCTCAAATAGCAGCAGATCATATTGGTACAATTCATCATCAAATTGAGGTGTCGGAAAGGGATTTTTTGGATGCTATTGAAACAGTGATCTATAATATTGAGTCCTATGATACAACCACTGTTCGGGCCAGCGTTGGTAATTATCTCGTATCAAAGTTTATCCGTGAAAACTCTGATTGCAAGGTCGTGTTCAACGGCGACGGCGCCGATGAAGTATGCGGCGGTTATGTGTATCTTAAAAATGCGCCATCATCTAAAGCTTTGCAAATGGAAAGCGAACAGTTGGTGAAAGAATTGTATTTGTTTGATGTGCTTCGTTCCGACCGAAGCATCAGTTCTAATGGACTGGAAGCCCGAACACCTTTTTTAGACAAAGCGTTCGTGAAATACTATTTATCCATTCCTGATTATCTCAAAATGTTTGATGGCAAAAATAGGTTGGAAAAACATCTCTTACGTCAGGCATTTGATGGAATGGATTTACTTCCTGATGATATTCTATGGAGAAGAAAATGCGCATTTTCAGATGGAGTTAGTAATGCCAAAAAATCCTGGCATACAATTATTCAGAATTTTGTTGACGACATTATATCCGATGATGAGTTTGAACGTGAATCGGCAAAAATTAGCCATTGCCCGCCGGCTCTAAAGGAAAGTTATTACTACCGCAAGGTGTACCGGCAGTTTTTTGGGAAACATGATAATCTTATTCCCCATTTCTGGATGCCGATGTGGACAGATGTTATTGATCCATCCGCTAGAGAATTAGATGGGTATACGGAATAAATGCCAATTAGCAAGGCGCAAACTTCGCCGAAAAATGTCTCAGGTGCGGAGGCTGATCGATAATTATGAAACCGGTCAAATAATCCTTTCGTTTGTAAACCCCTCGTCACAATTATACAAAGAAAACATGGGTATTTATTGTAGGAGAATCGTCCTTGATTGTCGGCTTAAGTGAAAAAACCATATTAACACTTTTATGGAATAGACGTGGGGTTTTTGGTCAAACAAGGATGTTTGACCTACGTGTACGACAATCATCCCTGATTGTCGATTTAAACGCAAACTATAGATTAAAATAAATTTGATAGAAAAGTGTTTTTTCAGTCAAGCAGAGATGCTTGACCTACAATCCAATTAACCGTAAAACAGTTTGGTAAATCCCCGAAAGATAGATTGGATGAATTGATTCAGTGGATACCACCAAGGTTCTTTTTTCAATCCAAATCGGTCCACCAGTACAGCCTGCGTCTGGCAGAAACTGCGCAATCCTTCTTGTCCATGGACCCGGCCGATACCGCTGATTCCAACTCCTCCAAAAGGCAAGTCAGGAATGATGTAATTGGTAATCACATCATTTACACATACGGAACCGGAACGAATTTTCCGCGCAATGAGTTGACCATGTTTTTTCTTTTTAGTAAAAACGGATGCACTTAATCCGTACCCGGTAGAGTTTGCCCTTTCAATGGCTTCCTCCTCATTTTTCACACGCATGATGCAGATTTCAGGTCCAAACGTTTCTTTTTGCATAATGTCAGATTGATCATCATGAACTTCCAAAACAACCGGTTTTATAAAATATCCACCCAGCGTTGACAAGTCTTCACCACCGGAAAAAGTCTTTGCCCCACTTACCATAGCTTCTTTGATTTGTCCCAACACTTTTTCCTGCTGCTGTTTGTTGACCAGTGCACCAATATCATCGAGATCTTTGTCATGGCCAGTCGTAAGAGAATCTGTCATGGTTTTTACCAAATTAATAAATTCATCAGCCACATTTTCCACCACATAAATTCGTTCCACTGAAATACAAGTTTGTCCGCAATTGCTGAATCCGCCCCAAACGGCTGCTCCGGCAGCTCGCTTAAGGTTCGCATCTTCCAAAACAATCATGGGGTCTTTCCCGCCCAATTCCAGAACCACAGGTTTGAGATTATCTGCACAAGCGGAAGCTATTTTTTTCCCGACTTCCACGCTACCGGTGAAACAAATCATATCTGTTTGAGAATTTTTTACTAGTTCAGCGCCAATATCCCCGTATCCGTATATCGTTTGTAATACATTATCTGGGATTCCTGCTTCGTGGAATAGGTTTGTCATCAGTTGACAGGTTAGTGGAGTAAATTCGGACGGTTTTAACACGACAGCATTTCCTGCCATCAATGCTTCAATGACCGGGGAAGCCGTTAAAATCAGAGGATAATTCCAAGGACTGATAACGCCAACTACACCATGGGGATTATAATTCACGTAACATTTTTTATTAATCAGAAGACCGGATGAACGTAGCTCTGTCCTCAAGTATTCAGGGCCGCGGCGTCCCACATGACGCATATGTTCAACAGTGGTAAATACTTCCAGGAAACCGTCCCAATGTGTTTTTCCTGTTTCCGCTGCAATAAGCGCAGATAATTCATCCAAATGAGCCACCAGATTCTTCCGTACAAGACGAATTTTTCTGGCTCGCTGCGTGAGGCGCAATCTTGACCATTCGTCAGCGCCTGTTCTAGCTTGCTTAAATACGGTATCCAGCGATTCTATCGTGTTAACCTGAACAGACCCGATGACCTCTTTTGTGGCTGGATTGATGGAAACTATTTTTTCAGAGTTCATTTTGGAGGTTTCCCTTTGATTATATTATGAGCCTAATGTTCATATAATTTTTTCACCCAGTCAATTTCACTTTTATTCAAAGGATCTCCAAGGGTTAAAGCCACATCGACTTGTAACTGATTCCTCTGGCCTAATAGAACACAACTGTTTTTTGAATCAGATAGTAGTGTATCGAGAACACCATGCATCACAGGATTAGGATGATCCGAAAATCGGTTTTTGAGTAGCTCTGTATTTTCTTTTATTTTGTCAATAACAGCCTGATCTTTAAATGC
>CAZBEY010000137.1:0-2675 GCA_964491015.1 uncultured bacterium
AATGATGAGACGTTCCATAAAGTATTTGGTCTATTCGGGCCTGCTATTTTTGCATCTATGGTAGCTTATTTAATTGCCCAATTTATTGATATCAGAATATTTCACTTCTGGAAGAGGCTGACCAAAGGAAAACATTTATGGTTAAGAAATAACGGTTCCACCATTGTTTCACAATTTGTCGACACTTCGACCGTTTTATTATTATTATGTTCTACCGGGGCTATTGAGTGGTCACGTTTTGGTCAATTACTGACCAACGGATTTTTCTTTAAGGTCTTGGTTGCTCTGGCCGACACACCGTTTTTCTATTTAGGTGTATGGGCATTAAAAGGAAAAATTCATGATGATCCGGATGAAGAAAATTGGGATCATCATTCATTTGCTGAGGAGGCAATTTAATGATCGAAAACATAAAACAAATTACACATCAACTGATTGAAGAAATCGGTGAGGATCCATCGCGGGATGGATTAATCAGAACGCCGGAACGGGTGGCGAAATCCTGGAAATTTTTTTCCCAAGGGTATAAAGCCAATATTGAAGAAATTGTGAATCAAGCCATTTTTGAAGATGATTGCAGTGAAATGGTGATCGTACGAGATATTGAGTTTTTCAGCATGTGTGAACACCACATGATTCCATTTTTCGGCCGCTGTCATGTGGGATATCTACCGAATAAAAAAGTAATTGGACTATCAAAAATCCCCCGGATTGTTGATGTATTTTCCCGCAGGCTTCAGATACAGGAAAGACTGACAGGTCAGATAGCAAAGACAATTGAAGATTTATTGAATCCCATTGGTGTCGGTGTTGTCATGGAGGGACGCCATTTATGTATGCAAATGCGTGGCGTTGAAAAGCAAAATAGCTTTGCAACCACGTCGGCCATGCTAGGACAGTTTAGAGATTCGGTCGAAACCAGAAATGAATTTTTAAGCATTATCAGCAAAGAGAAATTTTAATGGTAAATGTTGATTTGGCAGTATTGGGCGGAGGACCCGGTGGATATGTTGCTGCCATCAGGGCAGCCCAACTTGGACAAAAAACAGTCATCATTGAGAAGGACAAACTGGGAGGAGTTTGCTTAAACTGGGGATGTATCCCAACCAAAGCACTTTTGAAAAATGCAGGCGTCCTCAATACCATAAAGAATGCTGATAAATACGGTATTAACATTCCTGAATATACCGTTGATTTTCCTACTGCCATTAGCCGGAGCAGAAGTGTGGCAAACCAATTATCGAAGGGTATTGCCTTTCTCATGAAGAAAAATGGCATTACTCATATTGAAGGTATGGGAAAACTAACGTCAACAACGACCATAGAAGTGACCAATAAGGAAAAGACAGAAAGGGTTAAAGCAGATAAAATTATACTGGCAACCGGTGGTCGACCTCGCGTGTTCCCCGGGATGGAGTTGGATGGCAATCGTATTATTTCTGCTAAAGAAGCAATGATTCTTGAAAAGCCACCGAAAAAAATGATTATTATTGGTTCAGGAGCGATTGGAGTAGAATTCGCATATTTTTATAACGAATATGGTACGGAAATCCACCTCGTTGAAATGTTACCAAGACTTGTACCAATTGAGGATGAGTCAATATCAAAGGAATTGGCAAGAAATTTCAAGAAGTCAAAAATCAAAATTTATACGAAAGCAAAAGTCTCAAAAATTGACGCTTTTAAATCAAAAGTAAAAGTACACTTAACACGGAATGAAAAAGAAGAAGTTATCGAAAGCGAATTAGCGCTAGTCGCAGTTGGGGTTACGGGAAATATAGAAAATATCGGTTTGGAGCATGTGGGTGTTTTGACCGATCGTGGTGCCATTACCATTAATGAATATAATCAAACGTCAATTCCCAATATTTATGCCATTGGTGACGTGACCGGAGCGCCATGGCTGGCTCATGTTGCTTCTGCACAAGGACATGTGGCAGCTGAACATGCCGCCGGAAATTTCCCGAATCCGGTGGATTATAACAATATCCCCGGTTGCACCTATTGCCAGCCTCAAATTGCATCCATTGGATTGACTGAAGAAATTGCCAAAGAAAAAGGATTTGATGTTAAAATTGGGAAATTTGATTTTAAAGCCAACGGAAAAGCCATAGGGACGGGCGATACAACCGGATTCGTGAAACTTGTATTTGATGGGGAATATGGTGAATTATTAGGCGCTCATATTATCGGTCATGAAGCCACTGAGATGATTGCTGAATTAGGGATTGCCAGAGCCTTGGAATCCACCTGGTATGAATTGGCAACAACTGTTCATGCACATCCAACATTATCCGAAGCGGTGATGGAAGCAGCATTGGATGCCATGGGCCAAAGCGTTCATCAATAATGGATGGCTGAAATAATGTTGAAAAATACTATAGTATTCTTATTCATCTTATTAATAATCGGATGCAATAAAGCGAATCCGCCAACTCCCGCTTGCATTGAAGAGAAATTTTTTAATGATCCGAATATTAAACAAATTTGGGAATATAGATGGAATGGCCATACAGTATATTTAGTTAATCCCGACTGTTGTGATCAATATATCCTGGTTTATTCATTAGACTGTGAGCCTATATGTGCCCCCAGTGGAGGGTTGAGTGGTTCTGGGGACGGTAAGTGCCCCAATTTTTATTCTGAAGCTGAAGTTGTAGAGCAAGTTTATCCAG
>CAZBEY010000138.1:0-1458 GCA_964491015.1 uncultured bacterium
TAGACCCGACTTATTATATATAGGGTGTTTTTCGACGAGAGAGGGAGGTATATAGATGTATTAGAAAATAGGGGTGGGGGTGATTCGTGCCCCCGACCTTTTCATAGAGTAAAATAGTCAACCCGGGTTGACATTATTCTGGCCGGCCAGAACTTTTTTACACGTGTAAAATGTAAACCCCTCACTTGCCAGTAATCTGGCACCAACAAAACAAGCCTGCAATTCCAGCGGGCTTTTTGCATTTCAATAAACCTAACAAAGGAGAAAAACCATGAAACCAAACAAACCGCAATTCCAATGGAAAAAGCTGAATCATCACTTTGATCGAGTGGAGCTAATAACATTCAAATCCAACGGAAATTCCTGCACTCGATCTGTCTGGGGTCAGGAAGAATCTGAAGATTTACCCTGCGTACCAGATGAACTAATGATAAACGCAATTAATGAGAAACATTCCTTCATCTACATCAAGTCCGGAGAAATCCGTCTAATTAAGGCATGGTTAAAAGACGGCCGATTCATTTCCGACTACCAGGAATTCCTTAATCTGCTGGAACTGAACCTGGACATAAATGAAGATAGTGAATCCAACAACACATTCTTGCCCATTTTCAAAAGGAATATGATTGATAATGGACAGTGGACGAAATCAGCTTTGATACGTGCATGGAAAGACGTTCAGGGAGTAAGCATCGGCGCGGGCGCAAATAAGGAGATGATAGAGGTCTCTTCATTCGAACGCCTACTTCCAGAGTTCAGTATCAATCTGGAATCACTCATTGACGCGAATGTAAAAGGAGCCAGTCAAATCCTAAAAACTGGAAAATACCTGGGGAGAATTCTGCGACCGTTTAGGTATTGCACTTTTGATAAACCAAAGATCAAAGTGGAGAATATTAATCCGGATGATTACGATGGATTTTCACTAATAGACCAGGGATATGTTGATAAGTGCGGGTTAAAAACCGAACCTGGAGAGCGGGTTGAAGTGACTATGCTTACGGAGCAAGGTCTGATCAAAGGACATGGAGAAATACGCAATCTGGATATGGATGCGGTTGTCTATGGAGATCAATTCAAACACCAAATAAACGGAAGTCCTTTCAGTGGTTTTGAAAAGCTAAAGAAATCCCCTGATGTTTATTTAGACATACAAACCCTCATCAATATTCCAGAATTGTGGGAGTTTATTCCGAATTGGATCGACAAAATGCTGGTAGACGTACTTACAAATATCCGGGATGGGAAGTTACCGGAATTCATGAACAGAATCGATGACTTGGATTTCAATGGAGATGGATCGTTACAAAGGGAAAAGTGGGTGCTGAAGCGGTTGGTTCAACATCAAATTCCATTGGTATTTCCTTGGACGATAAGACGAATCTGGCACTTCTATCGAGAGTATTTAATTAGGCCGGCTAAACTTCGGGTGAAAGTTCCAGGCGCAATTCGAGTGTA
>CAZBEY010000138.1:1558-2635 GCA_964491015.1 uncultured bacterium
GATCACGAATTCATAGAAGTACATGATTTGACGCTACCTAAATGTCAACGCTGGAATGGTGGAGGAAAGGAACAACCAATTTCAGAGGCAAAAGAAAGGATACTTGCTTTCTGGGCTTATATGAATGGGCAACCGGCCGAAGAGTGTCTTAAGTCCCGAATACCGGAGAATGTCATTGATTCAGTAGACGTTGTAGCTGGTCCGCTCACGGAATTATTTGAGTTGGCAAAAGATAAAATCAACGAAGCTGATGAAGCAGTAAAACTGTATTGTCAGCAGGTAGAAATCCCGGATCTGTTCTTGGGCCGAAGCAAACTGTATCCCGTTGCGAAAGAATTACGATCTGAATATGGCAAAGCTGTATCAAAGCTAATTAATCGTGCTGAATCAATATCAGATATGGTTGAAAGTGACACCTATTTCACGAAGCAGATCGAAAAAGTAAACGCCCGCATCAGAGGTTCATTAACCAAATATTCTAGGGATGAACAGAAATTGATTATCAAAGACCTGGCCCATTTATGCTATATAGCTCTTCCCGGATCTGGAAATGATAATTACACATTAACTCAATCAAATGATGGAATTTTAGGAATACCATCTTCTGCAGGAGAGAGGAATCTGGGCACAGCACATATCTTTATTGATTTACTCCTAGATTTGGGAGTTGGTTTACGGATTGAAAGGGATCGGGAATTAATTGTTAACTACAAACCAACCTGCAAAGAGTCCCTTTCTGACATTGAATACAATATGATAACTGTAGTGGGTGGATGGCGTAGACTCGCTGAACGGGATGGATATTCTAGCTCAAACCTATCCAATTCAATTATAAATAAATATTGTATACAAGCATATAATAAAATTAACAATATCAAACTAATAACCGTGAAGCAGGGACAAATCGTTCATGACAGCGAGGTTATGGGATATATCGCCAAAAGCAGCTCTCTCCCCGACGGTAGCTATTCCGTTATAAAGACCATTCCATTATCTAAATCTATCCTACTTCAAGTTATTCCCTCCGCTTAAACCTCCGCTGGCGCTCCAGCCATCAATAAATCGGATTTAACACAC
>CAZBEY010000139.1:0-2630 GCA_964491015.1 uncultured bacterium
AACGCACGGCCAACGGCTTAAAAGGCCGCTGCTCTACCAACTGAGCTACGGGATCAGATTCAATGAAATTTCGGGCGGGAAATTACATGAAATCATTTGCAGATGCATTGGAAAAGTACCAGTTTTTTAATCAATCCAGACTGCCTTCGATACAGGTCGTATCGAACCCGCCGCGAGTATTATAAATGGTGGTAACTTTTAGTCGATCAGTGTCCAATGCGGTTTTCAAGTCATCAAAGATACGATGGGTTGCCGCTTCCTGATAGATACCGACATTTCTGAAGCTGATAAAATAATATTTCAATGATTTTAATTCGATGCATTTTCCACCTTCGGGATAATATTCAATTTTAACATAAGCTAAGTCCGGCAATCCGCTGAAAGGACATACAGCGGTGAATTCATCTGTTTCTGTGGAAATAAATTGATTCGGACTGTCAAAATCAAACGTTTCGAGAAAATCGGGATTTATTTTACTTTCATCATCGAAGTTGAAAATTTTGCCTTCTGCTTTTACCATTATTCTCCTCTGTAAATACACCCGGTGGTGCAGGTTTCTTTTATTTCTATTTCAGCCAGATTTTTTAATTTAGGGTATAATCTTTCCCAAATCCACATGACCAGATTCTCACTGGTGGGATTTTCAAGCCCTTCAATTTCATTTAAATAATAATGATCCAGTTGTAAAAAAATGGGAGAAAAAGCTTTTTTAATATCACCATAATCAGAGACCCATCCGATCTTGTTGTCAATGGGGCCATCCACTGTTATCCGGACTTTGAAGGAATGACCATGCAGCCGTTTGCACTTGTGGTCGTCAGGCAGGTTGGGCAGTAAATGGGCAGCTTCAAATGTAATATCTTTATATATTTTCATTATTTAATCAAGGAATACCCAAGAATTTATGGGTTTGTAAGCTCAAACGCCACCGGGGATGTGCCCGGCAATATTCAATGGTTTGTTTTGTATTTTTTTCTATGTTTGTTCCGTCCATGGGTTGAAGGAAAAAATGTTGAAAATCCAATTCAATAAATGGTTCCGGGTCGAATGAGAGTTGAGGGTAGACCAGTTTTAATTCGTCACCGGATTCTAAAATAAGTTCGGATCCTTTCTTTGGCGAAACGCATATCCAATCGATATTTTCAGGAGGATGGATCGTCCCGTTTGTTTCGATGGCTATTTCAATTTGTTTTGAGTGGAGAGCCTCCACGAATGGCTGGTCCAATTGGAGCAATGGTTCCCCTCCGGTACAGACGATAAATGGATTGGTTTCTGATTTTGCCTGCCAGAAGCTCAAGATGTGACTTGCCAATGCTCCGGGTGTTTCAAAATAGCCGCCGCCATGACCATCGGTACCAACAAAATCAGTATCACAAAAATGACAAATGGCTGTTGGTCGATCTTTCTCTAATCCACTCCATAAATTGCACCCGGTAAATCGACAGAATACTGCCGGACGCCCGGTATGAAAACCCTCTCCCTGCAAAGAATAAAAAACCTCTTTAATATGATATGGCATAATTATTTTTGGTAAACAATGGGGTCTTTGAGTCCGGCTTCTTTGAATCCTTTTAGACGGAGCAGACAGGCATCACAATGGCCGCAGGATTCGCCGGATTCACTTGGATCGTAACAAGATTGGGTCAGGGAATAATCGACGCCCAAATCCAGCCCTTTTTGAATAATTCCGGCTTTGGTTAATTTTAAAAGCGGTGTGTGAATTTTAATGGGGTGTCCTGAGTCTAAAGCGGTTTTCATTGCCAGGTTTGCCATGGATTGGAATGCTTCAATGTATTCCGGTCTGCAATCAGGATATCCGCTATAATCCAATGCATTTACTCCAATGAAAATGTCACAGGAAGGTAAAATTTCTGCCCAGGCTAAGGCGTAAGACAGAAAAATAGTATTCCTGGCGGGAACGTATGTCACCGGAATATATTTTTCATCGGACAGCATATCTTTGGGTACATCAATATCATCGGTAAGAGCAGACCCGCCAAATGATCGAAGGTCAATATTTATAATTTTATGATCGGTAACTGAATATGCTTCAGCTAGTAATTTTGATGAGGACAGTTCAAAATTATGGCGTTGTCCATAGTTAAAAGAAAGGGCATAGAGTTCATACCCTTTGTCCTTGGCTATCGCCAGACAGGTGGCAGAGTCCAAGCCTCCGCTCAGTAGGATAATAGCTTTGTTCATAATGAGGCAAAATGTAAATGGTTCATTTATGAGAGTTTACAAATACTATTGTTTTTGGACTTCCTTTTATTGTGAAATTTTTCAAGCGGATTCCATCTAATAAAAAGATTGTTTACCATAATGATAAAGCTCGATTATAATTGAATATTATTTGATGAGGAATGTCCAAAAAAATGAGAGAAAAATTGGATGAATTGCCAAACAATCTATGGATAAATTATTTGGTCAAATATTTTAGGGTTTTGGAATTTCCAGAATAGAATTGCTGACAATTAATTTCATTAATTTTCCACTATGCAGACAAGATTTGATTATCTCAACAAATAATAAAAACTCAAGTATTGTGTCCCCTCAGGGATTCCACGCCGGTCCTCCCGGAGCTTGCCAATATGCACCACTCATTAATTAACCGGTGCGGGAGCGGGCTG
>CAZBEY010000140.1:0-2612 GCA_964491015.1 uncultured bacterium
CGGATTTAGATGAAGAAAAATCTCAAATATCCCATGGTGAAACAGTGAGAGAAACGGCCAATATGATTTCTTTCATGACCGATGTGATCGGCATTCGTGATGACATGTTTTTGGGCGAAGGAAATAAATACATGAAAGAGGTGGCAGAAGCAGTACAAACAGGGTTTGAAGAAGGCACACTTCATCAGCGACCGGCATTGGTGAACCTTCAATGCGACATTGACCACCCAACCCAAAGTATGTCCGACTTGGCAATGTTGAAACAGACATTTGGTTCATTGGAAAATCTTCGTGGAAAGAAAATAGCCATGACCTGGGCCTATTCTCCCAGTTATGGAAAACCCCTGTCCGTGCCACAAGGCATTATTGGACTTATGACACGATTTGGAATGGATGTGAGCCTTGCTCACCCGGAAGAGTACGGACTTATCCCCGATGTGGTTGATCTTGCAGGAAAACAGGCTGAAGCGTCCGGTGGATCCTTTACAGTAATGAATAAAATGGCAGAAGCTTTCAAAGAGGCGGACATTGTTTATCCAAAGTCCTGGGCCCCTTTTCAGGTGATGGAAAAACGAACGGATCTGTTGAAATCCGGTGATGTGGCTGCTTTGAAACTATTAGAGAGTGAAGCGTTGGCAAGCAATGCCCGTTTTATGGACTGGGAATGCGATGAAGAAAAAATGTCCCTAACGAAAAATGGAAAAGCGCTTTATATGCATTGCCTTCCTGCAGATATTACGGACGTGAGTTGTCAGCATGGCGAAGTGAGCAAATCGGTATTCGAACGTTATCGAAAAGATACGTATTTGGAAGCAAGTTTTAAACCATTTGTGATTGCATCAATGATGTTTTTAGGACGGTTGGATCATCCGTTTGAAAAATTGGTTGAAATTATAACTAACATGAAGAAACGATTCTAAAATGGTTTATTTATTAACCTCAAAGAACGCCAGCCTGCCTCACGCAAGCATGCGGGGCTGGCCGTCGAAGGAACACCAAAAGAATAATACGGATACAACCACCACCCCACCAGTTACCACTCACCAATGACCAGATTAGTAATATGATAAACGGGAAAAATTTAATCGTCATTGCACTGGGTGGAAATGCCATCAAACAAGCAGGTGAAGAAGGAACATCTGAAGACCAATTCAGAAATATTGCCCACACCTGCGACCAACTTGTGGAAATGAATAAGCAAGGTTACCTCATGATCTTGACCCATGGGAATGGCCCCCAGGCAGGGAATCTCCTGATACAACAGGAAGAGGGGAGTGATTTAGTCCCATCTATGCCGTTGGATGTAGTAGATGCCATGACACAGGGTGAAATTGGATATATGTTTCAAAATCAATTACAAAATGCGTTTCGCAGAGATGGCAGAGAGATTCCCATTGCCACCTTAATTACACAGATGGTTGTGGATAAAAATGACCCTGATTTTGAAAATCCATCAAAACCGGTGGGGCCATTTTATACTGAATATGAAGCAAAAGCACTAGAGGAAACCAAAGGATATGTAGTGAAAAAAGTAAACCCCGGCAAAGAAAAAGGATGGCGCCGCGTGGTTCCGTCACCGGCCCCCATTGATTTGGTGGAAGCCGATTCCATCAAAACGCTTCTTGATAGCCGGGTGATTGTGATTACATCCGGCGGGGGAGGGATTCCGGTCGTCCGTCATGAAAATGGGGAATTAGCGGGGATTGAAGCAGTAGTGGATAAAGATAAGGCAGGGCAAAAACTTGCTGAAATTGTCAATGGAGACATATTTTTGGTTCTTACAGATGTGGATCAGGTCTGTTTGAATTTTGGTAAACCCAACCAGACATCCATCAAAGAAATGACCATTTCAGCAGCCAAACGCTATTTAGAAAAGAATCAATTTCCAAGGGGTAGTATGGCTCCGAAAGTAGAAGCGTGTATTTCGTTTCTTGAACAAGGTGGAAAACGGGCGATTATCTCTTCGGTGGAAAAGGCAGTCGCTGCCTTGGGCGGTAAAGCAGGTACAGAAATAATTCCAAATAAAATTTGAACTAAAGGAATAAAAATGTCACACAATAATTTAGATAACGCGATTCGCATTTGCAGGGAAAGAAATATATTAATTCCTACTTATAAACAAATGCGTCACCCGGAGACAATGCCGGAAAAAGTAAGGGGAGAATTAAAACAGATTGGACTTTGGGATGTCAATCCCCGAAATTTATTTCGAATCACCTGGAAAAATGAACCGGTAGAAACTGGTGGTGGATTCGGAAACGTAAATTACCTGGAAATTCCCAAAGAATTAACAGGTGTCAATGCGCGGATTTTTATTCTCCTTGGGAAATACTTTCCAACTGGTGCTCACAAAGTAGGGGCAACGTTCGGCCCATTGGTCCAGCGGCTCATTACAGGAGAATTTGATCCGACCCGACAAAAAGCGCTCTGGCCATCTACCGGAAATTATTGTCGTGGCGGATCTTTCAATTCTGCTTTGCTTGGTTGTCCATCCGTATCTGTTTTACCGGAGGAAATGAGCCGGGAACGGTTTGATTGGTTGGAGGAAATCGGATCAGAAGTTCATCGGACCCCCGGGAGCGAAAGCAATGTGAAGGAAATTTACGATAAAA
>CAZBEY010000141.1:0-2584 GCA_964491015.1 uncultured bacterium
CAACCGGAGCGAGAGCCTAACCATTCATCGCCAGAAACGATATAGGTTTTATCCCCATCCCACCAAGAAGCAATTTCTGCATCATTATTATGATCAGCACCAAGCTCAATAATGGTTGTATAACGGTCTAATAATTCATTCCCCATTCCTACATAACTGGCGTCCCAAATGTCGAAAGATTCACCACCCCAGTAGAAATAGAGGTAAGACGAATAGAGTATCGTTCCATACAATGCATCCTGATTATTGTAAATCAAGTCATTTCCAGGTGTAGGTTCGAAGATTAAATATGAATAGGGACTTGAAACGGATGATGCACCAAACGGTCCCGTTGCTGTTAAATACCAGTAAACAAAGGTGCCCGGGTCCTGCCCCGGAATTTCTCCCTCCCAAATTCCGCTATCGCTTTCGCCACTCATCAATTCCATTTCCACATTGTTAATGGGGGCAGTCAATGAATCTATTTGATAATGAATCGCAGCTGATACGACTCCTGAGTCCGGTCCACCTGTATAAATTAAATGAGCTGATACAGTTCTACTATCAGTAGACAATGTAGTAGGTAAATCATTTATATCATAAATAACGGGTGGATTCGTCGGAAATTCTGCAGCAAGTTCAAAGTCAAATATCATGCTTCGAATATGCCAGCCTCCATTCCCTGATGGGCCATTGCATTCTTTGTAGAATTTGCATGAAACCCAGGGGTCAACTACTCCGGCTCCATAAGCCGAAAAGAGACCTGTACCATCATAATCTCCTCCCCCAGTCCCGGTAAAATTAATCAAAACGCCAATCCATTCTCCTTGCATCAAATCAAGCTCACTGCCATAATCCTCCAGGTCAATCCAATTATTGAATGAGTCCGGATAGTTTATTGGGTCCATGGTTGCTGCGGTGAAGCTATCAGGCCAGATGAGTCCAAGTGTCGGCGTACCCCCCGGGGAATTGGCTGCAGGATTTGTCCCCAGAGGGTCCTGTGCACCGTTTACGACAACGCCAGCTGTATCACAGATACTTAGCGTTCCGCCCGGGGTATAAGTGGCACCAACAATGGATAGGAAACCAGTAGAATCATCCATATCATAACCGCCAATCCAACCGTTTTCATCCACCACAGATTGGGGATAAATCATATCATCTGTTGTGTACGGATATGAAATTTTATGTATAGAAATTGTTAACTGCTGATTACCCGATCCCCACTCATAAATTGGAATATTGATACCTTTTACCGTTAGATCCGCCGGCATTTGAAAGGCCGTAAACATGGCTTCACCCGGGAATAGATCATTTCGCCCGTCAAAACCATAGGGTGGGTAATAAGCCATCGTATCAGGGATACCTGTGCTGTTCATGAATTTGTTATTTTGATCTAGGTTGACAGCTAATTCGGAAGATAAAGTTGGTGCAAGAATAAATCCGTCCTTAAACTTCTTTGGAATGGATCGAGATTGTTCTTTCCCCTTATCTGTTTGAGGAAACAGAATAGTAATTAATAGAATCCCGATTATAATTCTACTATATAACAAATAATGATTCTCCTGTTTGGAGAAATTAAGAAGAAAAGTATTAAAATACTTGTCATTTTGAGCATTGCAAGGAGGAAGAGTCGCAAGTAATATTATTAAACAATGCTTTAAATCCTTCAGCCTGACATAAATGTCTGGATTCAGGATGACAATTTATATAGCAGGCGTTCCCTTCAGTTCAAACTCATTGGCGTCTTCGATCTTCACTCTGCAAAATTCGCCTTTGTTGACAATACCGTTAATATAAACAACCTGATCAACTTCCGGTGAATCAAATTCTGTTCGTCCAACTGAAACGATCTCCCCTACTTCATCTACCAAAACATCAAAAGTTTGACCAATCAACGCCTGGTTCTTTTCCAAGGATATTTCTGCCTGTAAATCAAGTATGATTGCCTTCCGTTCATCTTTCACTCCATCCGGAACATCATCGTTCAGGTCTGCAGCAATCGTATCTTCCTCTTCCGAATATGTAAATACACCCAACCGATCAAACCGGATCTCTTTTACAAAATCATATAATTCATTGAATTCTTTTTCAGTCTCTCCCGGATAACCAACAATCAATGTGGTTCGTAAAGCAATTCCGGGATTAGCCTCCCTTAATCTCTGAATCCGTTCGCGAATCATTTCTTTGCCCAGCCCTCTCCGCATGGATGTGAGTATTTTATCCGAAGCATGCTGGATGGGCATATCGAGATAATTACACACCCTGTTTGTCGATGCCAAGGCGTCAATGATCCGTTGAGATAAATGGGCCGGATGGGCATAATGAATTCTCATCCATTTTACAGACTGCGATAACGATTCATCCAATGCATAGATCAAATCACTCAAAAACACCTTTTTTTCCAATTCCCACCCATAGGATGTGGAATCCTGGGCGATGATTAATAATTCCTTTACTCCTTTTTCTGCCAACCGTCGAGCCTCATCCACAATGGCAGGGATGGGACGACTTTTCTGCAATCCCCGCATCAACGGAATACTGCAAAACGAGCAACCGTTGTCGCACCCTTCAGCAATTTTTAAATAGGCGTAATGATTGGGCG
>CAZBEY010000142.1:0-2547 GCA_964491015.1 uncultured bacterium
GGCATCCGTAGACCCGTCATTTTCACAGATATTTTAATATTGACCGAATAATCTTCAATACGCTTGAACCGTGTGATTAAGCTATCTTGAATGGCTTCAACCGTGGGAGTCTCAGCAAACAATCTTGAAGTAAATATTATAACGAGAAGGAAAAATCCGAATATTATTCGATATATTTTCATCATACTATTCTTCATCATGTTTTAATATCCTTTCTCAAGAACACGACCATACTAATGCCAATAAATCCTGCTGTATAAACACCAAGTACGCCCAGACTTTTACCAATTCTGTCCCAGGGGATTGGGTCTTTAAACGCCTGCTGCCACACATCGAAATAGGTGACAAAAATGTATGGTTCCATTTTTTCAAACATCTCTAATGGAATAGCCATAATAATATAACCAATTACAACAAGAAAAATGGCTCCAATGATAGGACCAATGCCATTATTGACCATAGTAGAAAACATAAAACACAAAGTTGCAACCACCCACATGACCAATATGGCCAGACCAAATGATAATGCCATGCGAATCCAAGCTTCGCTCTGATCCAGAATTAGTATTCCTTTATCAAATACAATAAGATCGCCGCTGCCCAACCAAAGCGTTCCTACGCCCAGACTCATAAAAGCTAAGAAGAAAATAAGAATTGCGGTATAAATCCAGGTGGCAAAAAGTTTTGCGAAAAGAATTTTTATCCTGCTGGTAGATCGGGTTAAAATAATCCGGAATGTACCAGCTGCCCCCTCGGCAGCTACCGCATCGCCAGCCGCTAGAGCCACCAGAAACGGCATGTGAATCCAGAAGGCGTTCATCACGATATAGGTAGCTAAAAATGCGTTAAAGATAGAACCGACTACAATAAAACTATCACCCAATTGTCGAACATATTGATCATGAATCTCTCCTCCGCCGTAAGAAAATCCCCAAAGAATAAACGGCATAAGTATAGCAATTCCAATAAAACCGATAAAGCTGCGCCACCGCCCAGTAATCTTCAACAATTCGTTATGCATTAATCCTATCATTTGTCTCTGACATCAGGTGTACAAAGGCACAAAGTTTTTTTATATCTATTCATTTTTCTCTGCGTTCTTTGTGATTCGATGGCTCTTCTGTTCCTGTTTTTGATAAAAACAAATCTTCCAGAGACGTTTTAGGTATTAGAGCTTCAACGCTGCAATGATTGTCGACCAATAATTTTGTCATAGTTCCCAACTTATCTTGTGAAATATTCACAAATAAGGAACCCTGTTTTTCATCACATCGGTGTACCCACTCGACATTGTCTAATAAATCTTTTGCCTTTTTCAGAGGATTAACCCGTACTTCAATGGTAAAAATATCAGACTCTGCTAAGAGATCATCCATCTTACCGGAAATAATCGATTGCCCCAAATGAATAATAGCAACATGGGTGCAAATTTTTTGTACTTCGTCCAGTAAGTGAGATGAAATAAATATAGTGATTCCTTCACTGCTCAATTCCCGCACCAAATCACGGATTTCCTTCATTCCCTGGGGGTCCAACCCGTTTGTGGGTTCATCCAGAATAAGCAATTTCGGTTTTGACAATAATGCTTGAGCTATACCCAGCCGCTGTCGCATTCCCTGGGAATAATTTTTCACCTTGTCATCAGCTCGGTCGGACAGCCTAACCCGTTCCAGTACAATTGGGATATTTTCAAACCCATTTCCATCCATCCGGGCAAGTATTTCCAGATTTGTTCTGGCTGAGAGGTGTTTATAGAAGTCTGCCCGTTCAATGAATGCACCCACACCGGACAATGCCTTTTGATGATGTTTTTGGACAGACATTCCGTTAATCAATACTTCTCCCTTCTCTGGACGGATCAGGTCTGTCATCATGCGAATGGTGGTGGATTTCCCGCTGCCGTTTGGACCTAAAAATCCGAATATCGACCCTTCAGGAATTTCCAGGGATAAATTATCCACTGCCTTTCTATGGCCAAATAATTTTGTTAGGTTTTGTGTTTCAAGTATCATTTGTTTTTGCTACGGAGCCGCAGAGATTACAGAGTTTTTAGTTGTTGATAAATCTTTTAATTCCATCTTTTAGTAATTTAGAATTGAAGTTTATTAACAAACCTAATGGATAATTTCCTCGTTTCATATAGGAGAGAATTTGTGCTTCAAATAATGGGTCATATCTTTCAACGCTTTTTAGTTCTAACACAATTTTATTTTCTACAAGTATATCAATTTTATACTCCCCAATCGATTCATTCTTATACAAAACCTGCGGCGATTTCTGCTGTTCAAACATCAGCCCTGCCAGTTTTAATTCGATACACAATGCTTTTTCATAAATACTTTCCAATAAACCTGGACCAAACCTTTTATGCACTTCAATTGCACGGCCAATAATTTTTTCTGTTATTTTATTTAACTCCATTATCAGTATTTTCAGCGGTTATCCATTTTCTTTATTTCTTTTTTATCAATATTCAATATTTGTTTTTCTCTGCGTTCTCTGCCTGCCCGCCCCTTTTTACTTCTTTCAAATGTGGCAGGCGGGTGC
>CAZBEY010000143.1:0-2526 GCA_964491015.1 uncultured bacterium
TAAGCTCCGCTTCGTCAGGTTTTCGTAGGGTAGGTGAAAACTAGAGTCAGGAAGATGCATAATTGATATTAATAAAAGAGTGTTTGGAGAAAACGCCGCAGAATTATCTTGATAAGTTTTGTAAATAGGTTTGAAAAGATCAGAAAAATGAATTCAAATTGGTTTAATCTTGTTCCAAAAGTTGAACTTCACCTGCACCTTGAGGGTGCGATTCCCCATGAAGCATTATGGACGCTTATTCAGAAATATGACGGCGATCCTGAAGCGCCAAGCTTGGATGCACTTAAGGAAAAATTCAAGTTCCGGGACTTTCCCCACTTTTTGGAAAACTGGGTCTGGAAAAACCAATTTATCCGGGAATATGAAGATTTTACATTCATTGCTGAAGAAGTAGCCAAAGACCTTGCCCGTCAGAATATCCGGTATGCTGAAGTATTTTTTTCACCATCAGACTTTACTGATCATGGTCTCCAAACCCAAAAACTGGCTGAAGCTATCCGCATCGGCTTATCATCAGTAATTGAAATAGAAATATTCCTCATTGCTGATCTGGTTCGGAATTATGGCCCTGAAAAAGCTGCAATCACATTGGCAGAAGTAAGCGAAGTTCGAGAATTTGGTATTATTGGGATTGGCATCGGTGGCGCTGAACACCAGTTTCCGCCGGAGTTATTCGAGAGCGTTTTTAAAGAAGCTCGTCGTCTTGGTTTTTACACGAGCGCTCATGCCGGTGAAGCCATGGGGGCAGATAGCATTTGGGGAGCAATACGCAGTTTAGGAGTGGATCGTATCGGTCATGGAACAAGAGCATTTGAAGATGATGCATTACTTGATTATTTAACCAATCATAAAATTCCACTGGAAATGTGCCCCATCTCTAATGTGCGTACCGGTGTTGTACCATCCTTCGAAGAACACCCGATCAGGGGATTTTTCGAAAGGGGGATTGTGGTGACTATCAATACAGACGATCCGAAGATGTTTGGGAATTCTTTGGCGAAGGAGTACGAGTTGCTCGTGGAAAAACTTGGTTTTTCACGAATTGAAATATGTGAGCTGATACTTCAAGGTATCCGGTCATCGTGGCAGTCAGATGATAAGAAAAATCAACTCGTTGAAACATTTTGCAACGATCCGTTTTGGATAATAGATGCCGAATAACGAAGAAAATGTTCACCAAAGAAAAACGTCAATAATTCTTTTTCAGGACGCCATCTCCTGAAAAAAAAGATTATATTCAATAAATATTACATTCTCATTTGAGGCTCTTCGCTGTCGATCGGCGGATCAGAATGACGATAAATATTGAATATTTATTGTGAGGTTAAAACATATATTTCTTAAAGCATATTTCCCAAAAGTTGTCGCTTCCACGACACTAGAAATATAGTGATTATTGTAAAATTTTAGTGAAATTTGAAAAGGAATTCATCATGTTAAATAAACATTTCATAATTATCGGACTCGCATTCACTTTATTATTGGCTGGGAGTAAGGACATTTTTTCAACGTACAATTTCGAGGAAGCGCTGTCAGTCGGAAAGACAGAAGGAAAGGGTGTCCTGGTAAAATTCCACGCAGATTGGTGCCATTTTTGTAAAAAAATGGACAGGGAAACTTTTACGGATCCATATGTACAGAAAGCCATGGAAGATTATATTTCTGTGAAAGTTAATGTGGATTCGAAGGAAGGGATGGCATTAGCCAGGAAATTTGGCGTCACCGGTTTACCCACCATTATTATGTTTGATAAAAATGGAAAGAGAGTATACTATAAACCCGGATTCCATTCGGCCAAACAATTGAAGGAGGTGCTCTCTGGCAAAAATGGCTGAATCTTCGTTAATCGCCGTTACCGTTGACCAAATGCGGGAAGTGGACCGCCTGATGGTGGAAGAGTATTATATTACCCTCCCGCAGATGATGGAACATGCCGGACGAAATCTGGCAGAATTTTCTTTGGATTGGCTGAAAAATAAGCAAAGTGAAAAAAATCGTTTTAACATCGCAATAGCCTCCGGTATCGGGAATAACGGAGGAGGGGGTATGGTTGCAGCTCGATTTCTGGTCAATTGGAGACAAAATGTCACCGTTATTTTGGCAGGACCTCCGGAAAAGCTAAAACCTGTCCCAGGGAACCATTGGAAAGCACTACAGGCGATGGACGTTCAGATCATTGATGCAAACACCGCAGAATCAATTCAAGCTTACGGTAATTCAGATTTGATCATTGATACGATTGTTGGATATAACCTAAGGGGAGAATTGAGGGGAATTCCTGCTGAAGTAGTAAAGAATATTTTACATTCAGGAAAAGATGTCATTTCTTTGGATGTTCCCTCAGGTCTGGACGCCACTTCAGGAGACCATCACGAAACGTGTATTCGAGCAACCGCCACCATGACACTGGCTCTTCCCAAAACCGGATTAATGATGGAGCAAGCAAAAAATTATACAGGAGATGTTTATGTAGCGGATATTGGAGTACCACCGCTTTTATATACACAAATGGGATTGACTGTGGTT
>CAZBEY010000144.1:0-2453 GCA_964491015.1 uncultured bacterium
CCACTGCACCAATATCAGTTACTACCAGAGACATCCCAATCGCCCACCAGGGCAGCGACCTTCCTGCAAGGAAATAGTCCTGGCCGGATTTCATTCTTCGACCAATGTAAATCCCAAAAGAGACTGTGCCAATTAAGTAAAGAATAATGATAAAATAATCTAGTCCGCCTAATACCATATTGTTTCTTCCAAGCTAATATTATTGTTTATCTGTGCTCATCGGCAGCTATAATGAATAACTCTTTTAATCTAAAAATTATAGGTAACCCTTAATCCCATTAATCGGGGCTGCCCCCAAGTTTGTTCAATAAATCCAAGATAACCATTCACCCCCTGCTCAAGTATATATTCATTGTTTAGCAAATTATCCCCCCAGGCAAATATTCCCCAGGTGTCCGATTGAATCCCGATATGTCCATTAACCAATGTCCGCGCATCGTCTCTCAACAAATTCGCATCTTTATCGGTGGATAATTGAGCCAATTTTTCATCAATAAAATCACTTCGTAATTGAATTACAAACAGCATTTTGCTGTTGATGGGTATCCGAAAGTCAGCCATAAAACTCCAGGACTGTTTCGGATATAGGCTGATTTCTTGTCCCGAATAATTGTTATCTGCATCCACAAAATCTTCACCATCATCATATTGTCCATTTCCGTTTGCATCTGTGTAATTTTCTCCTTTATCCCAATATCCATTGTAATATCCATCGTGGAATTTATTAAAAATGGCTTCGGTTCTCCCATATCCCCCAATGACTGTCAGGGCATTATTCAATAGGCGAATCGAGAAATCCAATTCCAATCCTTTAATCGTGGAAGAGGCAGCATTGCTAATCATGTAGCCCTCAAACACATCCTGGAATTGACTGATCTGCATATTATCATATTGCATCCGGAAAAGGGCGGTATTAATAAAAAATGTATTTGCTTGGTTCCCCCCTTTTAATCCCAGTTCATAATTGGTAATATATTCAGGCTTAAAGGGAATCGCTACGGACTCATAACTGGTAACGTAGTCCGTATTAAATCCACCGCTTTTATACCCTTTTGACATAGTGCCAAACAAATTAATGTTTGGTGTTAGAGCATATTTAACGTTGAAGGAAGGGGTTACCGCGCTCCAGGTTTTGGTGCTGTCAAAGTATCCTTCAATTAAATTTCCATTTGAATCGGCCGGAAGATTTATATAACCAAACCCATCTAATCCTTTCTGTCTGAATTTGAAATGTTTCGAGTCGTAAGAGTACCTGGCTCCCAATGTTAATGTGAGTTTTTTAGATACATCATAGTCCACAGAAGCATAGGTTCCCAAACTAACAGTATTTCCACCACCTTCAGGTTTTACAGAAGCGTCTGCATACTGATGTTCAACTAAGAATAAGGAATATCCAGTTAGGTAATGAATTAATAAAGGAGTAGGGTATACAGGGCCAATTAAATATTCATAGAGATTATAATAAAATATACCTGTCAGCCATGAAACTCCGGAATCCGAATTTGAAATGAGTCTAAACTCCAAAGACGATTGTTCTCCCACATGATTCCATCTTCCGGTCATCAAATCTATTCCGGTACCATCTTCATCATTAAACCAGTTTACAGTTGCCGTCCGATATGACAAAATGGAAACCAGATTAAGCTTATCATTAATTGAATAGGTTGTATTGAATGCCAATCCCTTCAATTCTCTACTTGCTTTTCCCGCCGTATCATGACTAAATGTATATACATCATTATTTGAAATATTGATGGAATCTAAGGCAAAAAAAAGAGTGTCAAGCAATTCATTATTATACCGTTCAGCATCGCTGGAAATACGCCAATCGGAAATATGCTCACCCATTTGATTCAAATCTTCATTTAAAAAATCAACACTTGCATCAATCGTTAATTTTGGTGCGGGTAAAAAACGTAATGAGAATCGACCCCCTATATTATTTTTATATTTTTTCTGCGTATTATCAATCATGTTTCTCATATAGCCATCATGATCAAAGGAGTACCCGGAAAACCTGCTATAAATTTTATCTGTAATTTTAAAATTTGACGACCCTTTCATTTTCAAATAACCAAAATCTCCTTTTTCAAAAAGAATAGATCCATTATTAATGGGCGATGGTTTTATAGAAATTAAATTGATGGCTCCGGAAACGGTATTCCTGCCAAATAATGTTCCTTGAGGACCACGGAGAAATTCAACACTTTGAAGGTCAATGACGTCTGTAGATATAAAATTAGGCCTTCCCATTACCACACCATCCAGGTAAACGCCCTCAGCTGTTGCCATACCCGGGTTCCTAGCTCCCCCGGTAATACCCCGAATATTAAATCCCGTTTCAGATTGCTTGTCATAGGCAAAAACATTCGGAACGGCGGCCGTTAGATCTTCAATCGATGTCGCTCCCATATCTGTGATAGTCTCCTCCCGAAGAGATACCATTGAAATAG
>CAZBEY010000145.1:0-2409 GCA_964491015.1 uncultured bacterium
GCATATGACATTGAGAAAAAGGAATATATCGTTCATAAAATCGAGGAAGTCCGGGAGTTAACATCTTATCAAGCCAATGTTTTATTGAAGGACGGTGAACCATTTATTCATGCCCATATTAATATTAGCGATCATGATTTAACGGTCAAGGGTGGTCATTTATTTGAAGCGGATGTGGCTGCCGTGGGAGAATTTATTTTACGAAAAATTGAAGCAAATGGTAAACGTGAACTGGACCCGAATATTGGTCTGGCAACAATGTGTTTTATGGATTAAGGATTTATGGAAAAGAAAATTATCAAAACAGATAAAGCCCCTCTACCTATAGGTTCATATAATCAGGGTATGGTTGTAAATGGCCTGATTTTTACCGCAGGACAGATAGGCATCGATCCATCAACGGGAAAATTAATCGATGGCAGTTTTAAAGACCGTGTTAAACAGGTTTTTGATAATCTTGAGAATATTTTAATAGCAGCCGGATCCGATTTGACTAAAGTGGTCAAATTCACAGTATTCCTCACCAACTTGGAAAACTATGCGGATGTGAATGAAGTATTTAATAGCAGGTTGGATGAAGCAATCGCTCCTGCAAGGTCCTTAGTGGAAGTATCGGCATTGCCTGCTGGAACAGATGTTGAGATTGAATGTGTCGCAATAGTTAATGAATGAAAAAAATAATTGTAATCATTCTTCTGACTGGATTTGGATTTACTCAGACGATGGACTCCTTATCAGTCAAATCCCCCAAAAAAGCAGCATTATACGGAGCATTATTTCCAGGGTTGGGACAAGCATATAATAAGAAATATTTTAAAAGTTTGGTTATAGTATCTCTGGAAACGGCCGCCAGTTATCAATGGTTATTGAATAGAGATTTTTATAAAAATTATAAGACCGGGAATTATGCATTATCACGACATCGATATCTCGAAAAGAGAAATAAGTATGCTTGGTGGGCAGTGTTTGTGTATGTTTATGGCTTGCTTGACGCTGTGGTGGATGCACATTTAAGCCCATTCAATGACGTCATGGATGAAAATATTGAAAAATCAGAAACAAATAAAGAGGTAGAATGAGTAATCAACGGGAACATTGGGGATCGAAAATAGGCTTTATCTTGGCCGCATCAGGATCCGCGGTTGGCATTGGTAATATATGGAAATACCCCCACATGGCCGGTCAAAATGGGGGTGCTGCGTTTACAATGGTTTATCTGGTGTGTATTTTGATTGTTGGCCTGTCAATTGTTATAGCAGAATTTGTTATTGGGAGACGAACGCAATTAAGTCCCGTAGGCGCCTTTGAAACACTTGCGCCTAAAACGAATTGGAAATGGGTAGGATTTTTGGGTGTAGGCTCCGCTTTCGCTATTTTATCATTTTATGGTGTTGTCGGCGGTTGGATCACAAAATATATCATCATGTCCTTTACGGGAGAATTTAACCCGTTAACCGGTAATCCTGATGAAGCAGGTAATGTTTTCAACCAATTTATTACCAGTACGTGGAGTCCTGTATTTTTTCAAGTCATTTTTATGAGTATCTGTATATGGGTCATTTTGAATGGGGTTAAAGGCGGAATAGAAAAATGGTCAAAAATCATGATGCCCTTAATTATTGTTTTATTAGCAGTACTCGCTGTACGGGGAATGACTCTCGATGGCGGAATGAAAGGATTGGTATTTTTGTTTAATCCTCGATTCGAAGATTTAACAGCTTCTTCTGTCGTATTAGCATTGGGTCATTCCTTTTTCACGTTGAGTTTAGGTATGGGAACGATGATTACGTATGGCAGTTATCTTGGTAAGAAACAAAATCTACTCAACTCTGCGCTTTGGGTTATTGTATTAGATACTGCTATTGCCATGCTGGCGGGAGTGGCAATATTTACAACTGTTTTTGCATTAGGCGCAGACCCGGCAGAAGGTCCCGGTTTGATATTTGTTGTTCTTCCTTCAATATTCCCACAAATTGCCGGCGGAATGATCTGGGGAACACTATTTTTCTTCCTTTTATTTATGGCTGCATTAACATCTGCCATCTCGATTCTGGAAGTAGTTACCGCATACTTCATTGATCAAAAAGGATGGTCCAGGAAAAAAGCAACCGTTCAATTTGGGATAATAATCACAGTTGTTGGCGCATTCTGCTCCTTCTCCCTGGGTGGTGGAATTAATATTACCGGAATCTTCGATATCTCATTTTTTGACTTCATGGATTATTTATCATCAAAATACATGTTACCCATCGGCGGAATGCTCACAGCCATATTTGTATTGAAAAAATGGGGTATCAACAAATTCATGGAAGAATTTAAATTGGGTTCTGAAAATTCAATATTATCAAAAGAAATTATCACGGTTCTTTTGGGAATTGCAGCAACCGTTGTCGGATTTATTATTCTAAA
>CAZBEY010000146.1:0-2350 GCA_964491015.1 uncultured bacterium
GGGTGAATTGGAAAAGTTCAATGAGACACAGGATTCTTAAAAGAATGTTCGCTTGGCTCCTTCTCAGCCCTCTGTTGCTTCTGTGCTTAAATGCAGACCTCAGAGCAGAATCTCAGAAATAGATCAAGCATAAAGAAATGACTGAAACTCAGGGTTTATGGGAGATGGAACAAATGAAATGAAGTTAATAGTTGATATTACCTAAAGTTGCCGTTCTTTCGAGTCGCAGCAGGCTCACTGGAAGTAATGAAGATCATGACCTTTAGCGGGCATAAAAAATAACTGCAGTGTGAATTGATATTAGAAAGATGAATATTCTCATCAACATTCTTTATAACGAATGTAACACCTAATTCCTGCGTTCAATGGTGACTGGAAGGACATACTTCTCTCAGGTCACATTGGTGGCATTGGGGTCTTCTGGCGATGCAGACGGCACGGCCGTGATCAATAATCATGTGGGTAAGGCGGACCCACTCTTTTTCTTTAAAAATATCCATTAATTCAAATTCAATCTTTTTGGCATCTTTTGTTGTTGTCAACCCGAGAAGATTCATAATCCTGACCATGTGGGTATCGATGACCATGGAGGGGATTCCATAGATTTCTCCCAGTACACAATTGGCTGTTTTCCGTCCGACTCCCGGCAGCTTGATCAAACTTTCCATATCATCCGGAACCATCCCATTAAATTCTTCCACAATCATCAAACTGGCACCCTGAATACTTTTGGCTTTTTGGTTATGATAGCCACAGGAATGAATGTCAGCTGCCAATTCATTTACACCGACATAAGCAAAGGATGGCGGATCGGGATATTTCCTGAACAACCCGGATGTCACTTGATTAACCCGATGATCAGTACATTGAGCGGATAAAATGGTTGCGACTAATAGTTCGTGGGGACTGGAATAATGGAGGGAGCATTTTGCATTCGGATACGTTTTTTGAAGCCGTTTTACAATATCCTCAGCTCGTTTTTTTTTATGCGCTTTACTTTCCATCATGATTTGTTTAAAAATGTGGATAGGTTTTTGACTAAGGATGATTTGGGTAAAATGACATAACAACCGGCTGTCTTGAATTTATCATGTTTCTCTTTAAAGATTTGTTTCATGTAGCCGATAATTTGAATATCCTCATATTCGGTCGCTAGCTGGTGAATAAAAAATTCATTTCCCGTTTCTTCATGATCCAAATCAATGATTAATAAATTCGCTTTTTTCCGGATATCACTACTTTTTTCATAAAATTCAAACGTGGAATCCAACTCAGTAAGTTTAGCTGATATTTTTGTTCCCAGTTCAAAATCTTTGACAAATAATCCTACATGCATTTTCAAATTAACTCCGGTATTAAGTCCCAATCAAATTCTGATGGTTGGCTCATTTTTTGGTATTTCTCTTGGATGATTACCATTTGCTTTTTCAAACTATTCACATCAATATTGCGATGGAAGCCAGTATAATTTCTAAATTTTTCAATACTTTTATCGATCAATCCTTTTGCTCCATTCAAGTTTCCGTTTTGAATATGAAAAAAACTCACCGATAGTTGAAGCAAGCCCTGTATGAATTGTCGATCTTCGATATGATAATCTGACCACAGTTCTTCCCAATACTCATGGGCATTATAGTAATCCCCTTTATGAAATGCCTCTAAACCCAATAGAAAAATTTCCTGCATTTTGTCTTCGTTATTCACTGACTGTGACTGATTCTTTTAATCTAAAGTGTTTTTTGTCAAATTGAACCTTGGCAGCTTGATATTTCGGATCGTGTTCAAAAAATATGGTCCATTCTTCTTCAACAATTTTTGGCAGAATTTTGCTTTTTTCCTGGATGGTCCGTATCGGATTAATGTCATAAGCCATCACCCATGGTAGTGGTATATGAGCCGTCATGGGAATTAAATCTGCCATATATATTAAAGTATTCGATGAATCCCGAATGATTGGCAGCATCATTCCGGTTGTATGTCCGTTGGAAATAAACTGTTCTATTCCGGGTAAGAATGGTTCTTTACCGTCAACAAACTGAATCAAATTGTTTTCAGCTAAAACAGACCAATCGTCACTCATAAAACTGCCGGCATCTTTTTCACTGGGAGAATTTGCTAAGTTCCAATTGTCTTTTTGCATCCAATACCTTGCATTGGGGAAAGCAGGTTCAAGTTTTCCATTTACTAATTTTGTATTGCCGCCAACGTGATCAAAATGGAGATGAGTGCAAAACACATCTGTTATATCATTCGGTGCAAATCCGTAATGAGCTAATGATTTTTCTAAATTGAATTTTTCCAGATTGATCCCATAAATATCTTTAAATTTCTCCTGCCATTTGGATCCATT
>CAZBEY010000147.1:0-2338 GCA_964491015.1 uncultured bacterium
TACGCAATTCAGGTATGTCTGAATCCCAAATCAGGCAATTGGCCAAGCAGCGGGGTTTTAGCGATAATGAAATTGATGCTAAAGCAAGGGATTTGGGATTAAAAACTCACGTCCAGGGAACTTCTTACGCCAGACAAGCGGTTGATTCTGTCCGGAGTAATTTACCACAGGAAAAAGTTATCCAAATTCTTCAAGATTCAATATCAATCAATGATTTCTCAACTGATAAAATAAATTATTTTGGTTATAGGATGTTTCAAAGAGATCCTGCTATTTTTCAAGGATCTGAGTTGGGTGCAGTAGACCCGGGATATAACATTGGCCCCGGAGATGAAATTATCATTATGCTATGGGGGGAAACGCAATTTCGAGAAATATTCTCTGTTGACCGAGAAGGGTTTATTTTTATTCCGGAAGTGGGACAAGTATTTGTCAACGGTTTAACGATGAAACACCTGGAAGCAAAATTATTTAACGTATTGTCACAAAAATATTCAAGTTTGATCCAGGCTAACGGTGGGAAGCCAACTACCTTTATGGATGTGAGTTTAGGAAATCTCCGTCCGTTACGGATTCTTGTGGTGGGGGAAGTTCAGCAGCCAGGAGCTTATCGGGTAGGCCCATCAACAACGTTATTCACATCATTATATTATTTCAATGGACCCACTCCTTTAGGAAGTTTGCGAAATATTCAACTTATCAGGAACGGTAAAATATTGGCCTCCATTGATTTTTACGATTATTTGTTATCCGGTAAGAAAATCAATGATCTTCGCTTACAACTTGATGATACAGTTTTTTTACCTCCCAGAGGAAAAACGATAACCATCCGGGGCGAAATTAAGCGTCCGGCTATATATGAACTCAAGGAAAACGAAGGGCTGTTTGATTTAATCACAATTTCCGGAGATTTTACGTCAAAGGCTTATCTCAATCGGATTCAGATTAATCGCATCGTACCGGCAGATATGCGGGAACCATTGGGGATGGATCGGATGGTGGTTGATGTTAATTTCAATGATTTGAAGACCGAATCGACTGATATAGAATTAATGGATGGTGATATTGTCGATATATTTTCTGTACAGACTTTAATCGGAAATTATGTAGATATTACCGGAAATGTTTTTAGACCCGGGAGATTCGAATATACAGAAAAGCTAAATGTAAATGACCTTGTGATGATGGCCGATGGTCTTGTAGAGGATGCTTATTTGGATATGGCTCACATCATTCGCAGAAATGACGATTTAACCAAGGAAATATTGGAGTTTAACCTGGAGAATGCCATAAATCAAACCGGAAATGACAATCTTGAGTTACAGCCGTTTGACAGCTTGGTTGTTTTTAACAAAAATACAATATTTAATGCATTCAAAACTGTTTCCGTTACCGGTGCAGTGAAAAACCCTGATATGTTTGCATTTTATGACGGAATGACTATTAATGATCTATTGATTCAAGCGGGCGGATTTGCAAAAGACGTATACCGCGCCAAAATTGAAATAATGAGAGTTAACCCGGATTCTACAAACAAAGATGAGTTTGGATATACACTTGAAATACCTCATTTTTTGACCATCGAAGAATTGCAGCAGAACAATGGTAATGGGCATATTGGAATTTTGCATCCCCATGATATTGTATTTGTCCGTGCTGATCCATTTTTTAAACTGGATCAAAATGTAACGATTACAGGCGCCGTGGTTTATCCCGGTCAATATGCTTTAGCTTCTGCAAGCGATTATATTTCTGATATAATCAAAAGAGCCGGAGGATTCTATGAAGATGCCTATCCGGAAGCATCTTCTCTTATTCGGGATAGCATTGAAGTGAATATTGATTTGAATAAAATTTTGGAACGACCCGGTTCAAATATCGATTTCACTTTGCTATCAGGGGATGTTATACATGTATCCAAACATCCAAATATGGTATATATTCACGGTGAGGTAAAAAACCCTGGTCCATTTAAATACAAAACAGGACGGTCGGTAAAAGATTATATCAACGAAGCAGGCGGACTTACCTCCGATGCAGATAAAAATGGCATATCCATACGATATCCTAACGGAGAAGGCAATGAAGTCAAGCGATTGTGGCTCTCCCCACTCGTGATGGATGGCTCTATAATTACTATATCCACTTATACCAGAGAATATGTTGACAAAACTGAGCTCGCAAAAGAAATTACTGCCATCATTGCAAATTTGGCACAAGTCATTACGACTATTATTATTATAAGTAAATTGTAATATGGACGAACAGCAGCCGATACCACAGCAACCGATACCTCCCTATTATTACGAGGAGGATACCATCTCTTTATCAGACATCA
>CAZBEY010000148.1:0-2322 GCA_964491015.1 uncultured bacterium
GCAGATAATAAAATATCTTCTTTTTCGGCATCAGCAGAAATTTCAATATTCGCTCGCAGTTTTCCGTTTACCTGAACTGCTATTGAAATTAAATTTTCTTTTGCAAGCGTTTCGTCGTATTCCGGCCACGGTTCATAGGTGATGGTTTCATCATGCCCCATAATTTCCCATAATTCTTCAGCAATATGCGGAATAAATGGCGAGACCAATTTCACAAATGTTTCTAAAACACTCTTTGGAATAGTCTCCAATGTGATTAAATGATTTGTAAATATCATCATTTGGGAAATGGCTGTATTAAAGCGAAGGTTTTCAACATCGGCGCCGATTTTCTTGATTGTCTGGTGCAATAATTTATTTGTTTCATCGTTGGGTGTATCTTCAGTTATTCTATCACTTAAACCATCGTCTAAACACACTTTTGCCCATAATTTATTTATAAATCGTGAGCAACCCTGCAATCCTCTGGTATTCCAGGGTTTTGCTTTATCCAATGGACCCATGAACATTTCATATAATCTCATGGAGTCGGCACCGAATTCGCTAACAATTTCATCCGGATTGATTACGTTACCTCGGGATTTACTCATTTTCGAACCATCTTCACCAAGGATCATACCCTGGTTAAACAATTTCTGAAAAGGTTCACGACAAGAAACATATCCCAAATCGTGAAGCACATGATGCCAAAAACGGGCATAGAGTAAATGTAATACAGCATGTTCTGCTCCGCCCACATAGAGATCCACGGGCATCCAATATAATTCTTTATTTTTATCCCAAGACTCTTCTGGGTTAACCGGATCGATATACCGTAAATAATACCAGCAAGAGCCTGCCCATTGGGGCATAGTGTTGGTCTCACGAAGTCCAATAACCTCCCCTTTGTCATTTTTTACTTCAACCCATTCCTTAATATTAGCCAAGGGTGATTCGCCGGTACCGGTGGGTTCGTATTTTTCCACATTTGGGAGTTCTAAAGGGAGGTCAGATTCCTCTAATGGTCTACTTTCATCTTTATAATGAATGATGGGAATTGGTTCTCCCCAATATCTTTGACGAGAAAAGAGCCAATCACGAAGTTTGTATTGAATGGTTCCTGTCCCCTTCCCTTCAGTTTCAAGCCATTCAATCATTTTTTTCTTGGCATCATCAACAAATAAACCATTTAAAAATTCACTATTGATTGCCGCGCCATCACCCGTATATGCATTTCCTTCAAAGTTAGCCGGAATTTCGACTGTTCTGATGATAGGCAGGTCAAATTCAGTTGCAAAATCCCAATCTCGCTGATCTTGACCGGGAACTGCCATAATGGCACCGGTTCCGTAAGACATTAATACATAATCGGCAATCCAGATGGGGATTTTTTTATCATTAACCGGATTGATTGCATAACTACCGGTAAAAACTCCCGTTTTTTCTTTATTGAGCTCTCCCCTTTCCAAATCCGATTTTCTGCTGGCAGTATCCTTATATTCTTTTATTGCATCTTTTTGATTTGCATCCGTCAATTCTTCTACGAATGGATGCTCGGGCGCAAGTACCATATACGTGGCTCCGAATAGTGTATCCGGACGTGTTGTAAAAACAGTAATGATTTTATCGTTATTTTCGACGGGGAAGTCAACATCTGCTCCTTCTGAACGACCAATCCAGTTACGCTGGAGTTCTTTTACACTGTGGGGCCAATCGACCTCATCTAATCCGGATAAAAGAGATTCGGCATAGTCAGTGATTTTTAACATCCATTGCCGCATGGGTACTCGATAAACCGGATGGCCTCCAATTTCAGACTTTCCATCAACAACTTCTTCATTTGCCAAAACAGCTTTTAATTCTGGACACCAATTCACCGGTACTTCAGCTTCGTAGGCAAGACCTTTTTTATATAGTTGGAGAAATATCCATTGGGTCCATTTTACATATCCGGTATCCGTTGTATTTATTTCCCTATCCCAATCGTAGGAAAAACCGAGCATTTTAATTTGTCGGCGAAAATTATCGATATTAACCTTCGTTGTTTCACTGGGATGCGTTCCCGTCTTGATAGCATACTGTTCAGCAGGGAGACCAAAGGCATCCCATCCCATGGGATGGAGCACATTAAAGCCTTTCATCCGCTTATAACGAGCGACTATATCTGTTGCAATATAACCTAAAGGATGACCTACGTGCAGTCCGGCGCCCGATGGATATGGAAACATGTCCAAGACATAGTATTTGGGTTTGCCTTTTTCTTCGGTTGTCTTAAACGTATTGTTTTCACTCCAAAAGGACTGCCATTTTGATTCTATTTGTTTATAATTGTAGCTCATTGTC
>CAZBEY010000149.1:0-2285 GCA_964491015.1 uncultured bacterium
CCAAAGTCTGCGACTTTTCCACAGAACCTTCTGATCAGTTCACGCTGGTTATGTGTATTGAGTGAAAAATAGAAAGGAGTAAAGAGATGAAAAAAGGTAAAGCAACAAAAGCACAGGTTAAAAAAGAAAGATCGCCCAAAAAAGTTGAGAAAGTTATTAAAGCTAAAGGGTATCCAAGCGGAAAGTTGCCAAAAGGCAAAGAATTACATCATGTAAAGCCAGTTGCAGAAGGTGGAAAAACCACTCTTAAAAATACTAGAGTTGTTTCAAAAGCGAAGCACAAAAAAATACATTCCAACAGAAGAAAACGCGGTAAAATTTAGTTATGTATAAGGAGGAAGTATGTCACCTGAAAAAATAAAGCATTTGGAATTCATTCAAAATGTAATCACCAGAATGAATACAAATTCTTTCCAGATAAAGGGCTGGTGCATTGTTATCGCATCTGCATTATTAGCTATTTTCGCTTCCACAAAAGATAATTATTTTTTCCTCGTGGCTGTGTTTCCAACTCTTATATTTTGGTTTTTGGATGCGTATTACCTAAATCAAGAGAGAAAGTTTAGAGGTCTCTACAATGATATTGCTGGCGTAACAGATGAGCCAAAAAAAATTAAGCTTTTCGCAATGAGACCTGATTTATATGTAGGTGGAAAATATTCATATTGGAGTTCATTTTTTTCAAGAACGATTTTAACAATGTATCTGTCAATAATTGTTATTTTAATGGGTATTTTTGCATATTTTGAATTTTGTATTAGCAAAGGAGGATGAATTATGGCAAGGAGAGTGTTTTTTAGCTTCAAGTATAAAGATGTTTCAAGGGCTATGGTTGTAAGAAACAGTTGGGTAGCACAAGGCAAAGGAGCTGCAGGGTTTATTGACGCTGCTGACTTTGAGGCATTAAAACGGAAAGGTGATACAGCCATCAAAAACTGGATAGATAATCAGTTACAAGGAACATCTGTCACAGTTGTTTTAGTAGGCGATAAAACCTGTAATAGTCGATGGGTGAAATATGAAATTGAAAAAAGCATAGAAATCGGCAATGGGCTTTTAGGGATTGATGTTAGCAAAATCAGAGACCTTCAAGGAAACACATCGGACAGATGTGGGAAAATACCAAAAGGTTACAATTTTTATCTTTGGAACAATGATGATGGATATAATAATATGGGAGGCTGGATAGAAAAAGCAGCGAAAGATGCTGGCAGATAAAACACATAACAAATCACTGCACTGGATTTTTACTCTGCTGCGCTGCGTAAAAACCAGTGAGTTCAAGCGTTAGCTGCCGGAGAAAGGATTAGCATCATGCAGAACGGTATTTTGAAGTGTTTAGTGTGTTTAATAATCCCATATGGATTTATGTCATGCGGGAATTCAAATTCTGTGACCGTCGCACCCTGTGCCGATGTCCCGCATACGATGGTGACAAATGATATTCCAAATTCTGTTGAACTCATCATCCAGGACATGACCTTAACTCATGAAGGTCTTCCTCATGGGGTTCCAGAATCCTATGACTGGTTCCAGGGACCTATTTCGCATACGCAAAGCGTACCTGACCGATTTCACGCCATGGTGGCCTGGGGACAAGTTTATGAAGATCGTTGTGAAAATCCGGCCTCAAACACAAGAGTTCAAATTCGTGATATTCGCGCCTATATGCAGAGTAAAAAAGATCACCAATGGCATTTATTACAGGAATCACAACAAGTTGATGGAGCCGCATATTTGGAAAGTTTTGTTCCTCCTATCAACAAGCCAGGTGATATTCGGTATGAAAGTGACGGCAGCATCTCGGTCAAGGCAGGCGGTGGGTTCAACTTCCATTTCTATACTCCCAGCAGAGCTGAGATTGATCCCAGTGATGTCGCGTGGATCTTCACCACGGTTCAGGCGAGACTGGTCGTTGATGACCTATCTTTACCCGATGACCGGTCTCAAGCGCGTTATCTTCTTAATATGGGTGGAGATCTCTGGCGAAATACGACAGTCGATTATGATACGGAAGAAAACAGTCCGGCCATCGGAATGGGACGATTCAAATATGTGACAACAGGTTGGCAGTCGTTCAACATGCTCTATATGGAAGGTGGGCTTGATGCGAACCTACTTGGGGAAAATCCACCACCTATCATGACTGGCGAGGGCTAACAACGGTTTGCACTCGGATTGCGGGGCGATCGCATAAATTTCAAGTTTCGTGCTTTTTAAAACGTTTATCTTTAACCGGCACTACGGCTCGCCGATGCCCCGCAACCGGTGAAACCAAAGACGTT
>CAZBEY010000150.1:0-2223 GCA_964491015.1 uncultured bacterium
AGAGTCATCGGACAAATTTTACATCTCTTTTCTTCACGCATCCGGTTTTGTAAAACACTCTATTCAATATTAATAACGAGTTATTATCAACACAAGCGTTGCCAAAGAACCTGCAATACCGGCAAACTGTTGCACGAGGTCCAAGGATGTTGTTGTTTGCTCTGTAAACGGTTTACCGCTCACATGGATTTTAGACCCCTCAAGTACAACAGGTCTGTGCCAAAAGGTCACAGGCGCTCCTTGCCTGTTGGGATATTTAATATAGATGTGTTTGGTATCTCCGAGGGTCGTAATTCCCCCTGCTAATTGGAGATAATATTTGATTGATTTTCCTTTTTCCCAGGTGAAAGCGCCCGGATTATGAACGGCGCCCGTGACGTAAATGGTCCCGGCCCTTACCGGAACATTCACACTGTCTCCGGGCACCAGAAGGGCATTTTCGTCATCCCAGCCCACATAATAACCATCTCGATGGATGGTCATCCCCTCTTTAAATCCCGATTCGGTTACACCTCCGGAGCGTCTTATCAGGGAAATCAGTGATTCATTATTATTCAGGAGGGGGTAAGTTCCGGGAATGGAGACTTCGCCTTGAATCACTACAGTCCTGGAAGCCATTAAATCTTTTTCCCTGGGGATTGTCAGGCGATCGTATGGATATAATTCGATATTTGATCCCTCATTACCCGATAGAAGACCCGGTACATCAACGGGGATCGGTGTAAATCCGCCGATATCCGATTGCAAACGAACCAATTCAGCCGCATTCAAATTCGATGAGGAATATATCGGTTCAGATGCCACACCAGCCACCCGGAGTAAATCGAAAAGGGTCATACCTGAAAACCAGGGATAGGTACCTGCGCTGGCAACTTCACCGGAAATTGAAACGGTTAATAATTGCAGCTGCTTTTCCGGAACATAGAGACTATCTCCATTTTCGACCGGAATATTATCAATATCTTCGGAAGAAATGTATTCTGCTTGCTGATCATTTTTGTAACGGTGGATTAATACAAATATATTCCCGGCATTCGGCCGGACTCCTCCGGCAAAACCAAGAAGGTCTGCAATGGTTTCCCCCGGGAGCATTTCAAAATGTGCCGGCTGCCATATAGCGCCGTCTATGGTAACCATACTTTTACGACTTGGAACGTGGATAATATCCTTTTCTAAAAGACGACTGTTTTTTAGATCAGATTTCCCATTTAAAAATGCATAGTAATCCAACGTATCAACCGGTGAGCCGTCTCGCAGGATTACGATGGTTCTAAGGGATCCCGTCGTGTCAATGCCGCCTGCCATTGTCAGGGCTGTGTTCACAGTCGCCATAGAATTTACCGCGTAGAGACCGGGTGCATTCACAGCGCCTGTTATCTGCACATTTAGCCCCTTCAGCTTTCCAAGGGAGATATCTAAAAATGTTGAAGGTTTTTTTCCGCGAATTGTGGAATAAACAGCTGCATACCTGTTTTGAATATACGGCTTTGCTTCATTAATGGTTTTACCACCCAAGAACAGATTCCCAACATTTTCAACTATAATTGAGCCATCCCTGGAAATGGTCTGTTTAACAAAATGTTCTGCTTCACCCCATAATGAAATAGTGATTTCATCCCCGGGACCTAAGGGATAATTATCCGGAACCGGCCTATTCTGCCAATAGGTAAGTGTATCTCGAACGAAAAAATAATCATAACCAAAAAAGGGTAATTTTCCTTCTTTATTTATGAGAGGAATTAAATCTTCCAGGTCTTTTAACTCTGTACGAATTCTGGCCATTTTTTCAGAATAATATAATAGTATATTCTCCGGTTTGACCAGCACCTTTGTGGGAACTTCATCAATGAGAACTTCTTCACGACCTAATTGCTTTGCCAGTGCTTCTTCAGCCTGTTTAACGCGGATGATATCATTGTAGGCCTTTTGTACCTGTTTCAGCTCATCGATAGATTGGCCAAATAACAGGTGCAGGATAATCAGAAGAAATAATATAAATCTTTCGGGTATTTTCATGGTTTATTCTATTTAATTCGGGTTAGTTTAATGTTAATTCGGGTTTATTACAATAATTATTATGGAAATTCACTATATGAATTATGGTGAATTCTGAAATATTAATGAGTCTACTCCGAAAAGGATTAATTGGGATACCTGCCCGCCGCTTGACCAATATTTCAAATGGGGCAGGCGGGAATCCCATCTTTTTACGATGTTCTCTCC
>CAZBEY010000151.1:0-2079 GCA_964491015.1 uncultured bacterium
TATAGTTTATTCAATCAGATCTGCAGGACTGATCACTTTAATTTTATCTTTTTCCATTACATGAAGATAAACCATTGTCGTTCGTACATCAGTATGTCCCAATAACTTTTGCACGGTCGGTATATCATAACCACTTTGCAACAGATGAGTGGCGAAACTGTGTCTAAAAGTATGGGGACTACCCATTTTGATTATTCCAGATTGCCTAACGGCTTTTTTTACCGCCTTTTGTAACATTGATTCCGAGATATGGTGTCTTCTTTTCAACCCGGAGCGTGGATCAACGGATAATTTACTTGAGGGAAATACATACTGCCAGCCCAATTCTTTACCGGCATTTGGGTATTTTTTATCAAGAGCAAATGGCAAGTAGGTTCTGCCAAATCCCTGTTCCAAGTCCTGTTCATGAATTATTTTCACCTTTTTCAATTGCCTATGTAAATCCGATACAAGTGATTGAGGAAGCAGTGTAACCCTGTCCTTATTTCCCTTACCACTTCTAACAAATATCTTATTCGATTCGAAATCAATATCTTTTACTCTCAATCGAACACATTCCATTAACCGTAATCCGGAGCCATACATAAGGAGTATCATAATGCGATGAATACCATCCAGCAGATGAATGACTCTGGCAGCTTCGTTCTTTGTAAAAACAACGGGGATTTTGACTGCTTTTTTTGCTACCAAATAATTTTCATTGACGGTTAGTAATTTTTTCAAAACTTCTTTATAAAACAGTTTAAGGGCGGATAAAGCTTGATTTTGTGTTGAAGACGCAACATTCTCAACAACAGCGAGATGAGTCAGAAATTCATTCACTGCGCTATCATTTAGAGTGGAAGGATGTTGTTTATTATGAAATATAATAAATTTTTTCACCCAATTTACATAGCTGTTTTCAGTACGGAGACTGTAATGTTTTGTCCTGATGAGATGTCTGAATTGATCGACCTGCCCGCCCCTTTTTATTAATTTTAAATGTGGCAGGCGGGGAAGTTTCGATTTGTGTTCCATACGCAAATAGTATATATTATGGTTGGTTATGAGCAATAATAACTGATTTTTAGGGAGAGTAAAATATGAAATATTCAGGCTCGGAGAAAGAAAATAACAATTCCGGTATTTCCCGGGAAATGCCGGCAGTTTGTGGATTTATACTGACAATTGGCGGGTTAAAAACAAGTTCAGCGAGACCGCTGCGCTCACTCGCTGAACGGCGGAGTGGAGTACTTCCCACGTCCGTACGGCTTCGCTGGCGCTCCGCCGAACTTCCGTTGGAACGGAATGTCCCCCGCTTCAAAAGCTACCGCTTTCTCGCTCCTCCCATTCCGCTCAACTCCGCCGTTGGGCGTCCACTTAAACAATCAAAGAATAGGGGTTAATAATGGCATTAAAATTCAAGTGTAATCATTGCGATACTGAAATTATTTCAAAGTTTCTCAAAGTTGGTGAAGAAGCAAAATGCAAGTCTTGTGGTAAGGTAACAACTATTCCTGAAGGTGCTGAAGGTGTTTCCGAATCACAATTAAAAGAAAACCACACAATTAGTGATGCGTTTAGTGAAAATGATATAAATCCAGCACCATCTACAAGTAGTGTTGAGACTCCAAAGTCAAAATACCCTGCATTATCTACAATATCTGGGATTTATCAAATTTTGGCTGTTTTGGTAGGCATAGGTTCGGTAATAGGTCTTGTATATGGTCTTAATTTGATGACTAAATATGGTGGCAAACCCGTAGGAATAGGCATAATTACTTATTCATTAATTGCAGGTCTATTGGTTGTTATTTCGCTTCTTGCTATTTCGGAAGGCATAAAACTTTTTATTTCAATTGAAAAAAATACAAGTGAACAAAATAACCTGCTTGGCAAACTTATCAATAAAATTAAGTAATTATGCTGGTGGTCGCTCAACCCTCACTCCACCGGACGGCTAAACTTGTGCGGTGAATTTGAGATTTGAGACAAAATGAAGATTTGTGAAGTTAGGAAATTTAGTGGAATGAACACGCCGTCCGCCGGTGAGTTTATTCGTTCAGCGAGACCGCTGCGCTCACTCGCTGAACGGCGGAG
>CAZBEY010000152.1:0-2048 GCA_964491015.1 uncultured bacterium
ACAACGACTGTTTTTCAAAACCGTTTCGATAACATTTTTTTATGACGCAATGCGCCAGTTGCCTTATAATAAAAGGTGCGATGCTAATAGAAGAGATACCGGGGGTAGTATATTGCCACATTACTAAATTCTTAATAGTGGCAGGTGGGGATTCCATCCTTTTTCAACCTTTTAATTGTACGACAGACATTCGTGTCTGTCGTATTGCAGACACGAATGTCTGCAATACATCGTGAAATTCAATGTCAGAGATAGAATACCCCCTTTTTGGAGTGAACTCATAGAAAATTTGCTTAACCAGTTTGAGTACGTTCTCATAATCAGTTATACTGATCGAACAAACCATTTTCTGAGGAAAACCACTTCCTTAGCTCTGAAAGGTTTTTGAAAACCTTTGCCCCGGCTGCTTCCAGGCGTGAGCGGCTGGTATGGCCTTGGGCTATTAATACACAATTGATACCCATTTCACGGGCAACATCCAAATCGTGAAGTGTGTCCCCAATCATCAACACTTCATGGGAATCATAATGCATTTCATTTATCCACGCCTTTCCAATATCCGTTTTTCCTCCTGCATAATGGTTATCGATTCCCAAAATACTGGTAAAATATTTCTCCAATCTGTGATGGGAAATACAATCATTAACGTAGTCCAGTTTCCCTGCTGATAAAACGGATTGAGTCAGCCCTCTTTTTTGGAATAATTTAAGAAGTTCAATGACGCCATCATGCAATCGGGGTTCTTTGAACCGTGAATTATAATTTTGAATAAATTCGGTTCCCGTGACGGTGAAGGGTTCTTTGTTAAAATCAAAACCCAGTTTTTTATAATAATCCTCCACAGGAAAACAAAATAATTCCAGGTATTCTTCTTCTGTAATCAGGGGTAATTGCTTTTTTAAAAGGACTCGATTGATTGATTCAACGCAAAGCCACCGGTCATTGAGTAATGTGCCGTTCCAGTCCCAAATAATGTGTTGAAGTTCCATAATCAACCTGAAACATGCAGTAGTTTTGGGAAAAAAACGATAAGTTTTCTGCCTTATGAACCTGGCTGAATTATCAATTCCATTAAAAATTCGCTTAAAAACGAATCTCCCCGGAAAAGATTCCCAACTAAAAATGGGAATCAAATCCAAACCTCTGTATAATTTCACCAATAAGGAAGAGGATGCCAAACCTTCTGCTGTTCTGATTCTTCTCCATGAGCATCATAGCGAAATCTGCTTTTTTCTGACGGAAAGGACTCATACGGTTGAACACCATCGGGGGCAAATATCCTTGCCCGGTGGTGCTCAGGAACCAGGGGAAACTTTATGGGAGACCGCCCTGAGGGAAACCCATGAAGAAATCGGTGTTTCGGCAAATCATATTGAAATTCTTGGACCGATATCTCCTTTGTTTGTGATTGTAACCGGTTTCATGATATACCCCTATATCGGAATGACTCATTCATTGTTAGAAATAAATCCAGAGCCAAATGAAGTGGAAACCGTATTCCCGGTATCCGTTAATGATCTTATAGATGGCCATAACATGAAGACAGAAAACAGAAATATCAGAGGATTTAATGTGAATGTCCCTTATTTTCACTTTGGGAATTATAAGGTGTGGGGAGCGACATCCATGATATTAAATGAATTCCGTACTTTACTGAAAGAAATCTTTAATAACTAAAACATTGCTAATTCCGACGATGTATTCCTGGGGATACTTATTGAATAATCAATAGATTATCAATACAAAAGAAGAAATAATACAATAAGAAATGAATAAAATAGGCATCGACTTGGGTGGTACCAAGATAGAAGGGGTCTTACTGGATAAGGATGGAAATACTCTAGAAAAAATACGTGTTCCGACCGAAAGAAAAGAAGGATATCAAGCCATTGTAAAGCGAATCGGAGACATGGGAAATCATCTCATTTCCATGGCAGATTCTGTCCGTCAGGTTGGCATTTGTACCCCAGGGGCTGTGGATCCAACCAAAGGAATGATGAAAAACAGTAATACCATTTGCCTCATTGGCCAACCTTTGCAGCAAGACC
>CAZBEY010000153.1:0-2040 GCA_964491015.1 uncultured bacterium
ACGTTAGCTGATCCAAGGGGATTACTTCTTCGACAGAAGTCTCATCGTAATGACAGTTTTCTTGTTTATAAATAAAAAAAATGTATCATTGCGAAGCGCAACTTCAGTTGCGACCTGGCAATCTCCTTATTTCAGCCTCACCCAGGGGATAGCTTCGTCCTTCCAATCCTATAACAATTATTTTGTTAATTAATAAAATAGAAAGTGTCTTTGCGAGCCCGGAGGGCGCGGTAATCTCCTTCCACTAATTACCATAGGGATTAATTTATTTCCGGGCTTTGGTTGAAGTAAGGAGATAGCGTCGCTCCGCTCTGACAGGTTTTTTCTGCTCAAGATAATCCCCCTTTAACTTGGGAGATTTAGGGGATTAAATCAAACATTGGGAAAAGACATTAATTGATTACTAAACGTTCTAAAAATTTATAATCCCAAAATACTAACTACTTTACAAGAACTCCCCCTTTGAAAAAGGAGCTGGGGGTTTGAAAAAACATAATTAATATTAAATTTCCGATTTTTATTTTACAGTTAGGTTTTGGAATATTATTTATTGAATTTGATATGGCCTTAAATCAGGTGAAAAAGGAAAAAAATGATGAAACCACTTATTAGCAATGATGCAGTTGTTTTGGGTATCCTATTAGGAATTCTTGTATTTATCTTCAGGACTTCCAATGGAAATTCTCCGTTCTGGAAGAAGTTCTATTCATTTGTACCTGCATTATTATTGGCATATTTTATTCCCTCTTTACTCAATTCCTTTGGATTTATTTCCGGTGAAGAGTCCAAGTTGTATTTTGTTGCTTCCAGGTATCTCCTGCCGACAAGTTTGGTGTTATTGACAATCAGTGTTGATTTAAAGGAAATAATGAAACTGGGTTCCAAAGCGGTCATTATGTTTTTGACCGGAACGGTTGGTATTATCATCGGCGGACCGATCGCCATCCTGATTGTTTCATTTTTTTCACCTGAAACTGTAGGCGGAGCTGGTCCTGAAGCTGTTTGGCGGGGTTTAACAACGATTGCCGGGAGCTGGATTGGGGGAGGGGCTAATCAGGCTGCTATGAAAGAAGTTTTCGAAGTGGACGATAACCTATTTTCAGCCATGATCACCATTGACGTGATTGTTGCAAATATTTGGATGGCTTTTCTTTTATACGGCGCAGGTATCCATGAAAAAATTGACTCATGGCTAAAGGGAGATACATCTGCCATTGATCGATTAGTCGTAAAAATGGAAAATTATCATGCTCAAACCAGACGCATGCCTGAATTGGTGGATATATTTACCATCATGGGGGTTGGGTTTGGTATAACAGCTTTCTCTCATTTTTTATCTGATATTATTGCACCATGGATACAGTTGAATGCCCCCTTTCTTTCCAGGTTTAGTTTAACATCCGGTTTTTTCTGGTTGATTGTATTATCGACAACGATTGCTCTTTTGCTTTCCTTTACTCGAATTCGAAATCTTGAAAGTGCCGGCGCTTCCAATTTTGGAAGCCTTTTTCTCTATATTCTGGTTGCAACCATTGGGATGAAGATGAATATTTTGGCAATTTTTGATTATCCGGGTCTTTTTCTTGTGGGAATCATTTGGATCAGTATCCACGCTATTTTACTCATTATGGCTGCAAAGATAATCAAGGCGCCTTTCTTTTTCCTCGCTGTTGGCAGTCAAGCTAATATTGGAGGCGCTGCTTCTGCCCCCATTGTAGCTTCGGCATTTCATCCATCCCTCGCGTCGGTTGGTGTTTTACTCGCTGTTTTTGGCTATGCAGTGGGAACTTACGGCGCCTGGTTTTGCGGACTCATTATGCAAAGTGTTGTATCTCAAGGATTTTAATTTGGTCAACCATTAAATCAACCAATCTTTTAGTTTGATAATCCATAGCCCATACAACCATCATTTTGATTTTATGATTGAAAAAAGTTGCCTGAACTATGAAATAATTTTTATTAGTTTCTGCTTCTTAAAAATCAATTAAACTTATAAATAAACACCATGACCATTATATTTTCCACCCCTGACCCGAAAGA
>CAZBEY010000154.1:0-1988 GCA_964491015.1 uncultured bacterium
GGGGGACTTTTAACATCACAAATTATTGATTCTGAACATTTCTTTTTTCAATTGCATTTCCGGTGTAAAAAATTTACGATACACAAACCCCTGGGTCAAAACATTGGCCAGGGTGGCTGTGGTTAGCCACATGTACATAATCATGATTTGATAACGCACAGCAATCAATGGATCAATCCCGGCAAGAATCTGACCCGTCATTACCCCGGGAATTTGTACCAATCCCACCAGCATTAGGCCATTAATATTGGGGATCAGTGCTGCTTTAATCGCTTCTCTGATGGCGTTGTCTACTGCAGCCCTCGGTGGTGCGCCCAATGCCAAAAATGTTTCAATTTCATTTTCCCTATGCTGTAATTCACCCACCAGCCTGTTTGTGGTTAAGGTTGTGGAATTCAATCCATTCCCTATAATCATTCCTGCTAAAGGGATCATTGCATAGGGATAATACCAGGGATCCACATCCAAAATAAATTTTAAAATTGAACCCAAAACAATGATTACCGTCACCAACATACTGGCAGCTGTCATTATAAAATACCCCTTGATTGGATTGTCTAACCGTTTATTTGCTTCATAACTGGCAAAGAGTATCATGAGGATAATGAGACAAACCATGAATAACCAATGGTTTTGCCCAAAGAAAAATGTGAGGACGTACCCCATGAGGGATAATTGAATAAAGGCCCGGACTGTACCAATCAAAATTGTTTTCTCCAAGCCGATTCGCCGCCATTTAATCAGAAATAAGCACAATGCCACTAAGGCGAGAGACACAAAAACATCTGTCCAGGAAATAATATAAAATGAATGTTCCATTAATGATTTATTCCTAAAAATCGAATTGCTATTTCTGTCTTGGGATTTTTTAAAATATCGACGTTTCCCGTTTCTGCGATACTTCCATCGATTAAGAAAGCTGCTTTGGTGGCATATTTGATTATTTGTTGAATATTATGACTAACCATAATAATAGTTACTTTCATTTGATCGCGTAGGTGATTAATGAGATTTAAAATTTGGTTTCCCAATCTTTGATCCAGGTTGGCTGTGGGTTCATCCAATAACAGTACGCTGGGTTTATTCAACAATGTGCGCGCTAAAGCAAGACGCTGCTTTTCTCCGCCGGACAAGGATCGGGCATCTTTCCCCAATAGATTTTTTGGTAACTCAACCATTGATAAAATTTCAGACAAATCACTTTCATTGACTAAGAACGATTTGTCCCAAAATTTCCTGATGAGCAGATTGTCTTGGACAGTCCCTCCTAAAATAGATGGAGTCTGAAAGACAATTCCTACTTCTTCTCTTAATTTCCGATAATCCCTCTTTTGGATTGATTCCCCATTATAATTGATTTGTCCCTTGTCGAACCCTTCTAATCCATTCAGTAAGCGAAGTAGGGAAGTTTTTCCGCTTCCGGAAGGACCAACAATTCCGAAAAATTCACCTGTATCAATTTCTAGGTTGATATTATCCAGTATAAATTTCCCAATCATCTCCTTGGAAACATTTTTTAACTGGAATAGCGGCAGTGGTGACAAATTTTAAAACGACTTATCGGCAAGTGTTTTTAAAAAATCAATCGTATAAATACCTGTAGAATGACCGTCTGACCAAAAGGGTTGTAATCCATAGTAACCTACCGGCTGTAGTCCTTTTAATCTGTAGCTATGTTCAGTCAATTTTTTCGGAGGCCCAATGTATGAATTCCCAAGAACATCTTTTTCGCCTGCACAGCCGGCGCAGGGGCAATTATCCCTCAATATTGTTAATGGAATGGCTGAATCTGTTTTGTCCGACCACTGAATTAACAATAAATCATTGACGATTTCAGTTTGACTAATTTGAATTTGTTTATCACTCATGCTGCTTGGAATGGGTTTTTATGACGGGTAAATTTGCTTCTTCTAAACAATCAAATAAAAGAATATTTGGGCGATTAGCTCCCTCCTGCATCACCTCTCGGTGATTTCGGCGGACAGGCA
>CAZBEY010000155.1:0-1975 GCA_964491015.1 uncultured bacterium
TTATTTACCCTGATAATAAAAAAGCCTTCCCGCCAGAAGGCGGAAAGGCTTTTTTTGCTCCCCTTGCGTGACCATACCTATTACAAAAAACAGAGATTTTGTAGAGAGAATTGATCATTTTCAGCCATTGACCGGTACTGTCGCTACCCAGTTGGTGAAAATTTTAACCCATTGGCTGTTAACCAGCGGGTTTGTAGAATAGGTGATTTAGCAAAGAATTGACACTCTCTTTGTTAACCAAAGCCCAATGCTTCTTTTGGTTTGGAAAATGTGGTTTTGGTTAACAGTAAATTAAAATATTTCCGTAAAATATTCTTCAATTTGAACAATCTCCCTATCCGTTAATTCGTCAAATTCTTTTTCCCGTTTCCTCTTTGACAGCTTTCCATTATTTTGAATTAATATCTTGATCAATAAATCAACTTTATTATCAGGGAGAACACTAATCAAATTAATCTGTTGATTCAATCGATCATATTTTTCCAAATAATCCAACTCTTCAGGGATGATTTTTTCAATTGTTTCTTCAACGCATTCATATAAAAATTCTGCTTGCTGTGTCAAATCGAAGTAACGGTATAAATCAATCGTTTCATTGGATATTTTGATATGATGGTCAGGAGTAGAATTCCAATCAATTAACTCTAACCTGGGGTTTGCATAACCTTCCAGACTATTTTGGTAATCACCAATTCGATTCAGGATAGCAGCTGAAATAGGGAAAATCAGTTCTCTTTTTGTATAACCAGTTTTTGTTAGAACATGATGAATTATATATCTGTGTATTCGTCCATTGCCATCTGATAGTGGATGTATAAAAACAAAACCAAAGGCAATTGTAGTAGCAATTAAAACCGGATCTATTTTTGATCTTTGAAGCATGTTATTTGCTTTTATTAATCCATCTAATAGAAAAGGTAAATCTTCCGCTTTAGCAGAAATATGGTCGGGGATAGGTTCGAATGTCTCACGGTCGTGTTCACCAATAAACCCTTCACTCTTTCTAATACCCATTTCTTTTAATTTTTTTGAACCAATCACTATATCTTGTAAGCGCTCAATTTCATCAATTGATAAAGACTTTTTTCCTGCCTGTCCAATTGCTTTTCCCCAATTTCTTGCTCTAATATTTGGTGGGTACTCTCCTTCTATCGCAAAAGATGCTTTGGAATCCTTTAGCAATAAAAATGCAGCAGTTCTACGAATTAAGTCTTTATTCTTCTGACTTAATCCTTTTTCTATCTGCCCAGATAATCCTTTCGAAATATATCTTTCAAGTTTATCCGTCCTATAAATCATTGGGCAAAAAGACCGGTTTCCCGGTAGATTATTTCTTACTCTATGTCTTGTTGAATTCGTTGATGGGCCAACATATTGTAAACTTGAGTTTACTATATCAACATAGCTTCCTGTTTTTAAATCCGGAATATCTAGCTCTTTATCCATCAACCATTCGTACAAAAACCATATTCGCCGGCTATATTGACCCGTTGGTTGATTCTTTAACATATCTAAAACAGGATCTTCTCCAAAACATTTAAACACTGTTTTCAAAATATAAAGTTCAACCCCTTCGTATTTCAACGCAAATGATAGATGGCTACTTATATCATTTTTCGGTTTGTGTCGTTTGGTAAAAACTTGCCAATCTTCTGTATTGTATCGTTGATGTTTATCCGTAACGATTGAAAGTCGTTTTGGCATGGGAATGACTTTTTGCGTAGTGCTATATACGAATTCGATCAATAGTGCATATCCAACGATATAACCATCTTCGGGCGTTTCTCTATCGTGAAATACGTTTACTTTATGTGAATAACAGTTACTCATTTAATTATACCATGAATTTTGGTTACTAATATAACCATGAAAAACGCTTACTATCCATGAATTTAGCTTACTTTCAGTCGTGATTAGTGAAAAACTCAAAGCACGTGTCCAGGCTTATCTGGAATATCGTGCCTGGGATAGCCCG
>CAZBEY010000156.1:0-1835 GCA_964491015.1 uncultured bacterium
ACATTTTACCTTTAGAATGGGAGAATGATGCTCATGTTTGAACATCAAATTATATAACCCACCTCTTAAAGATGATATTGTGCCCTAGGCTGTATTAAAAAGCGGGTGAAATATTCTATTTATAGTGTAGAAGGAGAGCCGAGAGGCGGCCTTTGTTGTTAATAGATTTTCAAATCGAATGGAAAATTAAGAAAAGTGTAATATTTTTTCCGAAAGTGGGCGAAGTGTTTGTATTTGAGTAGTAGATGGAAAAACTAATAACAAGAGGTCCTGTCTCAAACAACAATTGGGATTCATCTGCCCGCGGGAAATTCAAGGTTAAAAAGTTCAATATTTTCTTTGATTTAAATGATTAATTTTATCATATTCGGCAGTAGCTTATATAAAAAATCATTAGTCAAACAGGTGCGCAATGAACTGTTATGACAAAGATAGAAAGCATATACAGGTTGTTTCCTAAACCGTCAAAAAGCGGTGTAAGACAGACGTTTGTATTTTCTTTGACTAAGTATCTTTTTCTCTTTACCGCATTAATTTCCAGTCTTTCTGGTCAATTAAACACAGATCCTGGTTCCGAAAAACCCACCGTAGCTATCCTCGATTTTGAAGGGCGTGGTGTCAGTACACAAGAAGTTCAGACCCTTTCGGAACGGATGCGTACGGAAATCGGCAATACCAATGCCGTTCGCCTTATTGAGAGAAAAGCTGTTGATAAAATAATGGAAGAACAGGGTTTCCAGCAGACGGGCTGTACAACGGACGAATGTGCATCGGAGGTGGGACAATTACTGGGTGTTCAGTACATGATCAGCGGCGCCATTGGACTCATGGGTAAAACCTACACCATTGATGCCAAGATGTTTTCTGTTGAAACAGGAGTAACCATCCAAACAAAAAGTGTCTCTTTGAAAGGTGACATATCCGGATTACTGATTGAAATGGAAATTTTAGCCTGGGAGATTGTGGGCATGGAAGCTCCGACTAGATTAAAGTTAAAACGGACAGGTGAGGAATCGAAACCCACCGTAGCAGTAATGGATTTTGAAGGTAGGGGAATTTCTGTATTGGAAGCCCAGACTCTGACGGACCGATTCAGTACAGCCATGTCGGGGACGGAAAAAGTCCTTATGGTCGAGCGTGGTACCATGTTGGACGTATTGGAAGAACAAGGGTTTGAATCGGGGCAGTGTACCAGTGATGAATGTGCTGCGGAAGTGGGAGCCATGCTGGGTGTGGAGTTTATGGTAAGCGGCGCTATTGGAAAACTGGGTGATACATATGCTATAGATATTAAAATGTTTTCCGTTGCCACTGGTGCAGCAGAAAATATGCAGAATGTGACTTATCGGGGAAAAGTAGACGGACTCATTGTGGAAATAGAAACTCTTGCCTGGACAATTTTGAGCCTGGATCCACCCAAAGAATTAGAGAAAAAACGCAAACAATTTGCTGGAGATATTGATTCCACCGATAAAGGTGGAAGTAATTGGCTTTTGTGGACATTACTTGGCTTGGCGGCTGCCGGCGGCGGAGTCTATGCTCTGACCGCAGCAGGGGGAGCTTCGTCTCAAGTTCCTGAAATTGGTAGTCCACCGGATTTGCCGGACTTACCGTGATGGAAAAATTAAAATCTAGAGGAAGTATGGAATCCATCAACCGAGTCGATGGTGAGTTGACGTGGTCAATTCAATCCAAAGAACCTTTCAAAGGTTTCCAATCCAACCAACCTTTCAAAGGTTCTAAACCTTTGAAAGGTTTATTTTTCCCAATCATTTTCCAATTTGCCTTTGCTACTACCATCCGGCAAGGAGCGAATCCATAAATGAATACGCTCA
>CAZBEY010000157.1:0-1815 GCA_964491015.1 uncultured bacterium
GGATGTCAAAATCCACGTCACGCTGATGGTTCGTTATCTGACGACCAAATCGTAAACGATAACTCGAATGGGGAAATAATGTGTCAGCCATTGATTTAAAACTTCCATCCATTTCTAACCCATCCGTGTATTCTTCATCATTCGCGCCACCTTCATCCAGAAGGTCAAGTTTTAGCATCATATCGTTCTCTATTAAATTTAAAAGATAACTCATATCATCAGTTTGGTTTCTACTATCTCCGCATCCAATCCAAAACATGCTGATTGCGATCAATATTGGTAATATTTTTTTCATCATTTTATTCATTTTTGTATTATGATTAATGCCAGCGATTCATTCTGTCGCGGCGGTTTCTGAAATGTTTATGTTCTTTAATATTCCGTCTTGCCTCTTGTCGCATTTTGTGTGGAGCCAACATCAGTTTTGCTCTTTGTTCAGATGTTAAAGTTCCTTCAAGACTTTTAATGAATTCCACACGAGCTTCTGTCTTTTTCATTTCCAACTTTTTAAATGCATCCATCGCTTTTTCCACATCTTTATCGGATATACTTTTCTCATCATTCAGTAATTCCCGAATATCCTTCATGGATTCCTTGCTTTCCATCCGCAATTTTTCCATATCTTCCTGATGGGCGCGGTATTTTGGGAAAAATGTTTCCGCTTGCTTTTTTGTGAGCTCCAAGTCTTCAGTTAGCCTCCAAATCATCATCATTTCCATCTTTTCCTTCTCGGGGCCATCAATGTCTCTTTCGTGTGGAAGCTTGGGCGGTTGGGCAAAAAGACTTAGTGTTGGTATTAGCATCAGAAATATTTTCGTTATGTTTTTCATAGATTTATCTCCTGTTTTGTGTTAAATGCTGTTTCGTAGTTTTCTTCCTGAAAGAATTCAAGTACAGCCCAAGTATCCTCTTCGTCCAATAGATACAATGCCATATCAGCAACGTATAAATCGTAAGAAGTCGAATCAAATTCCGTATAACGTTCATTGGGTTCATCGTAGGACATATAAACTTCGTCAAAAACACTGGAATTAAGCTGGGAATAACCAATCCAACCGAACACGAATAAAAATGCCGTGGTGGCAAGACTACTTTGATATCGGGCTTTGCGAATGTCCAATTTGTGCTGCGCATTATGCAGTTTGTCAACAAAAGCATTTGGTTCCAGCGAACCGGATTCTACTTGCAAAACTGCCTTCAGTTTGGAATCAAAATTCATATTCATCTTTCAGCCATTCTCGAAGTTTATTGATTCCATGATGATAATTCACTTTTGCTGTTCCCTCGGACATATTTAATACAGATCCAATTTCTTTAAATGCTAATTCCTGGTTTAACCGAATCATGACCACATTCCGTTGTTTCCCAGGTAACTTGGCAACATAATTCCAAATTTCCTTTTTTGTAATACCTGTTTCATCATGTGAATAGGATTGTTCCGGCGATTGATCCATGTGGAGGAAATTCCGCCATTTGTTTCGTGTAAGATAGGAATTAGCCGTATTGACTTTTGTCCTGTACAAATAAGTGGTGAATTCAGCATTGAATCGGAATTTCTTAAGACTCTTGAATAGCTTAATAAAAACAGATTGGGCCAAATCTTCTGCATCCATTTCATCTCCTGTAATTTTGAGAAAAAACCGATAGACAGAGTCCAGATGCCGTTTAACCAGCTCGTCAAACGCTGACTGATTGCCCTGTTGAAATAATTGTATGATTTCATTGTCTGTTTTCATTCATTCACACCGTAAGACACCATAAACATCTGAAAGGTTAAAAAATATTTTCAATCTTTAAAAACAATAAGTACGTAAT
>CAZBEY010000158.1:0-1770 GCA_964491015.1 uncultured bacterium
GGATTTTATAAACAATGAAACTAAATGTAATTGATCGATATATTGACCTGGTTTTGACCTACTGGTCCAATCCCGGGGAAGAAACTCTGGCAAAGGTTGCGACGATGGGCCGGGAATGTGTTGCGGACGATACGCCTCCGGAAGACTTGGTTGAAATGCACGAATCTGCCCTGGAAGAATTAGTTAAAAAACACCCAGGCATAACGCTCCGGGAATCCAACAAAAAAGTTTCCGTTTTATTTATGGAATTGTTCATGGCGTATGGGTTGGCGTCCCGTCGGCAGGTTCATCGGGGTAAGATAGCCATGGAGGAGCTGAAGATCAGTGAAGAAAAGTTCCGCACCATTACCGGCATGGCCAATGATGCCATCGTCATGATGAATACCCATGGGCAGGTAACCTATTGGAATACCGCAGCAGAAAGAATTTTCGATTATACCAAAGCAGAAATGATTAATGAAGACCTGCACCAGATACTGGTTCCCGAAGATTATCATGCCGCTTTTAGAAAGGGGTTTGAAAAATTTAAACAATCCGGCAAAGGCGCCGCGATTGGAGCAACATTGGAATTAGAAGGGATACGGAAGGGCGGTGAACATTTTCCGGTGGAATTGTCCCTATCATCTGTAAAAATAGATGGACAATGGCATGCCATCGGCCTCATCCGGGATATTTCTATCCGTAAGCTTGCCGATGACCAATTAAAAGAATCTTATAAAAAATACCGCCTCCTGGCTGAACAGCTGGAGGAATCCAACGGTATAAAGGAGCTCCTTTTGGATATCATTACGCACGACTTAAAAAATCCCATGGGGAATATTCAAAATGCCGCTCAGATACTGATGGAAGAAAATCCTGAAAATGAAATGGTGGATATCATCCGGGATAGTTGTGGTGCATTACTGGATATTATGACGAATACCACTACCCTGGCCCAGGTGGGGATAGGGGATATTATTGAAACAGTCAATCTCGATCTGGTCACCATGATCAATGAAATTAGTAAAGAATTTGCCTCACAATTAGAGCGGGCGCAGATGAATCTGGAATTAAAACTACCGGATACGCTTAGGGTCAATGCAAATCCCGTCCTTGCCGAAATCCCGAAAAATTTTATCAGTAATGCTATTAAATATGGGTCTGGGGGAAAGCGAATTATTATTGAAGCGGTAAGTGCAAACAATGAAATAACAGTTATGGTAAAAGATTTTGGAAAAACGATTCCCGAAGATGATCGTGAGCGCATCTTCACACGGAAGGTCCAATTGGCTGAGGGAGAGAAGCGTGGTTCAGGGTTGGGTCTTGCCATCGTAACCCGAATTGCCAAAGCCCATAATGCTGTTGTGGGTATCCGGCCGAATGAGCCCAGGGGGAATGTGTTTTTCTTACGGTTACCGGTTGCAGGAAAAAGTGTGAAAGAAATGACAAAACGATGATTAATTCACCTGTCTTTGATACCTATTATAATCTGCTGTCTGCCTATGTTGCCAAGCCGGAAGAAAAGTATCTGCTCTTGGCAGAAGAACTGGGCCGGAATCTGATGAAGGAAGATATCTCGCCGGAGGACGTTGTTGAAATACACGAATTAGCCCTCAAACGGTTTGGAGAGGAATATCCTGATGCTACCATAAGGGAGACAGGCAAACAAATATCAATGCCTTTGATGGAAATGCTTATGTCGTATGGACTGGCTTTCCGCAAACAAGGAGAACAGCTCAAACGTGAAATAATTGAAAAAGGTCATGTGGAGAAATCTTTGAGGGAGAGCGA
>CAZBEY010000159.1:0-1761 GCA_964491015.1 uncultured bacterium
GTCAAAACAAATTTCATCTCTTTCCATTCTAAAACCATTTAAGTTAAATCATACCGATACCCTGCTAATTGCCTGTGGATGGTACGAATGTATCAAAGATGGCATGAGACGCATTGATCCGTTGGATCTACTTTCACGCATTTATGGGAGTCGTTCTAAAAGTATAGAGCATCTTGACAAAATTGTCTCTCTTGTAGAACAAAATATTTTTTATTCAGAAAAGAAACGCATTAATGGAATAGTAGCAACATCTTCATTTATCTCATCATCGGAAAAAGAGAAAATGGTCAGTGTTATGAAATCAACATTATTAGAATATGATCTAATATTCCACCGGTCATTCATAAAAATTCTTATGGAAGAGGAAGAAAATATCAAGGGGGAATTCAATAAACCTTACAAAGACAATAAAGAATTTTTGTCCGACTGGTTCCAATATGTAGAAAACTTAAATGAATGTCGGTTTAGTGATTACCAAAACAATCGTATAAATAGCGATTTAGATGAAAGTGCTGCAAATGATTTACTCAAAGCTATGGAGTGGCGGGAACGGATTTTATCCAGGACGAAAGCAACAGAAGAAATTTTTCCATTACAGGATGTGATTGAAGAATATAGTCTTGATGAAACAGAAGCCACCATTTTGGTCTATCTGGTAAAAGAAGATATGGACGATAATCATACAGATAGCGATGACATTTTGTGCCTTATCAGCCGTAACCAGCATGAAAAGTACCAGAACAGAGCATATATTTCCGACGATTCCAAACTGGTTAAGAATGGGCTTATCGAAACATCAGAATTTTCCTTTTTCAGAAGCAAGGGAACGGATCTGCGCATTGCACCAGATGTGGTTAGACATATCATTTTAAAATCGCCGGCCACAGATGAAGACCGGCTTAAACAAATCATCAAAGGGGATAATCTGTTTACCATCCTTGCGCCGAAACAAACATTTGACGAGCTCATTCTTCCAATTGAAATGAAAAAGACGATTCGTTTCGGCCTCGGTCAATATGAACAAAATGTAGATTCAGTTTTGACAGATTGGGGTTTATACGATACAAGCATGGAAGTCATCGGCAGGGCGAAAAGAAAAATGGAACCGGGCATGCTTATGCTTTTTGCGGGACCACCGGGAACAGGCAAAACATTCGCTGCGGGCGCCATCGCTAAAGCGTTGGGGAAAAACCTGCTCATTACGGATGTGAGCAAGGTTCAATCAATGTGGGTTGGTGAGAGTGAGAAAAATGTGCGACGAATTTTCACAATATTTGAAAGGATTGTGAGACGAACAGAAAATCCTCCTGTTTTACTATTAAATGAGGCGGATCAATTTCTTTCCCGGCGGCTAAAAGATACTGGTTCGTCTGTGGATGTAATGTTTAATTCCATGCAGAACTTATTTCTGGAAGCGTTTGAGAAGCTTCGTGGCGTTCTCATTGCCACCACAAATATGAAAGAAAATTTGGACACGGCATTCAGCAGACGCTTTCATCTGAAACTGGATTTTCCTATGCCGGAAGAAAAAGAACGGGAAGCATTGTGGAATCTTCATTTGCCTTCATCCATCCCTGGTACGATGGAGATTGATGTAAACTATCTTTCCAAACTTTACAAGCTCACCGGCGGACAAATTGCTATTATTGTGAAGAATGCCGCTACAGAAGCTGCCGGGCGAAGAGGAAAAGGCAAAAAGCTTACAACAAATGACTTAATCAAATACTGTGAAATTGAAACGGCTTCCATGTTTGGGTCATC
>CAZBEY010000160.1:0-1714 GCA_964491015.1 uncultured bacterium
TAATCATCAATAAAGTATTCAGAACTACCTCCATATACGAAAGGAACCTTGGACTTGGTCAAGGCAAAACACAACAGACCAGTGAAAGCTACCTGCCGGTAGGCAGGGATTGGTCTGGTGATTTTAGTTATGAATGTAATCTGAATTTATCGATCAAACGACTCCTTGATCCAGCATCGCATCTGCTACTTTTATAAAACCGGCAATATTAGCACCTTTTTCATAATTCACAAAATCGCCTTCCTGGCCATGTTCAACACAGGACTCATGGATACTTTTCATAATACCTTGCAGTTTGGTGTCCACTTCTTCTCTGCTCCACTTCAAGCGCATGCTGTTCTGACTCATCTCTAATCCGGATGTTGCAACACCACCTGCGTTTGCAGCCTTACCCGGGCCATAAAGAATTTGATTCTTCTTAAACATTTTAATCGCTTCCGGTTCAGTGGGCATATTGGCTCCTTCAGAGACGCAGCTGCAGCCATTTTTCAAAAGTTCTTTCGCAGCGTTTTTATTAATCTCATTTTGTGTGGCGGAAGGTAATGCCACATCACACTTTACTGACCATGGTTTTTTACCTTCTAAATACTCACACCCGAAATGTTCAGCATATTCTTTTATCCGTCCCCGCTTCACGTTTTTCAACTGCATCACAAATTCTAATTTTTCACTATCGATACCATCAGGGTCATAGATTGATCCACTGGAATCTGAAAGCGTAACGACCTTTCCACCCAAATCGTTTATTTTTTCTACAGTATACTGTGCAACATTCCCCGATCCGGAAACTGCGACGATTTTTCCATCAAAAGAATCTCCTTTTGTTGCCAACATTTCCTGGGCAAAATAGACATTCCCATATCCCGTTGCTTCCGGACGAATAAGGCTGCCTCCCCAGTTCAACCCTTTACCGGTTAATATTCCGGAAAATTCATTGCGAATACGCTTATATTGTCCAAACAAATATCCGATTTCACGGCCTCCAACGCCAATATCACCCGCCGGGACATCCGTATCTGGGCCAATGTGGCGACTTAATTCTGTCATAAACGACTGACAGAAGCTCATGACTTCATTATCTGACTTCCCTTTCGGGTCAAAATCAGATCCCCCCTTGCCACCACCCATTGGTAATGTCGTCAGACTATTTTTGAAAACCTGTTCGAAACCTAAGAATTTGAGAATGCTTAAATTGACAGATGGATGAAAACGCAATCCTCCTTTATAGGGTCCAATCGCAGAATTAAATTCAACTCTATATCCTCTGTTGACTTCAACTTGACCACGATCATTACGCCAAGGAACCCTAAAAATAATAACACGTTCCGGTTCAACCATTCGCTCTAAAATTTTAGCATGTATATATTGAGGATTATCCTGAATAAAACCCCACAGACTTGTTACCACCTCTTCAACCGCTTGATGAAATTCGTGTTCACCGGATGTACGTGCTTGAACCGACTCCATAAATTCCTGAACTGTTGTATACATAGTTAGTTTTCTCCGTTTTTATTAAAATTAAGTGCCGGGAAATTACGGAGTTAACAATATCTAACCACAAGAATTTTCACGTCTTTTATCTTTGTTTTACACAAGGAGAATTCTAATTTTGCTGGCTTTATTTACCTAGAAAATGGCGGCGTAGCTCCCTCCTACATCACCTCCGGTGATTTCGGCGGGCAGGCAGTTGGTAGCATTTTTGGCGGCGTAGCTC
>CAZBEY010000161.1:0-1670 GCA_964491015.1 uncultured bacterium
CCTTCAAGTTTTTGAACTTTTGCTTTTAATGTTTCTATAGTATCGTCCGGTTCTACGGTGCATTTTTTCTGAATTAAAATAGGACCGCCATCAACCTCATCTGTTACAAAATGAATAGTACAGCCTGTTTCGACGTCACCATTTTTCAAAACTTCTTCATGGACATTGGTATCCATTCCGCCGGCGTACTTTGGAAGCAATGACGGATGAACATTCAAAATTCTATTTTTCCATTCACGGCAGAATTCTGCAGATAAAATGCGCATGAATCCTATCAGTAAAATCAGGTCAACAGCATGTTCTTTCAAAACGGTAGTCATTTCAGCATCAAACTCTTCCCGGGTTTTTCCTTTATGGGAAATGAACACCGCCGGCACATTGTGGTTTTTAGCCCGCTCTAATATATAGGCGTTTTCCATATTAGAGATTACTAAAGACACTTCCGCATCCAGTTCACCATTGTTTATGGCGTCCAGGATTGCTTGGAGGTCAGTGCCCTTGGTGGAGCCGAGAACAGCAAGTGTGGTTTTATTATTCACTTCAGGATTTTTTGAGAATTTATTATTTCTTGCTTTATATCCTTTACACAACCAGCGTTATATTGTCCACTTCCTTCTCCACAGCTTCTTTGATGACCTTGTTAAGGGACTTATTTTCCGTATCTGCCTTGATTAATGCTTTTAAATGTGCTTCTCGACCTATTCGTACGTTAAAAGATCCCTTTGCCGACTTAAGTGGTGTTTTACCCATTTTTTTACAGATTTCAATATAATCATCAACCGCATCCTTGAAATCCTGTGTTATTTCATTAATAGTTGTTCCTTCGTAAGAAACAGTATCTGTTATGCCTACAATATGCCCGAATAAACATTTGTCTTCATCGCTGTAATGTATAGTACCGTAAAACCCTTTATAGCTTAACGTATCTTTTGCCATGTTCGTTCTCCTCTTTTTAAGAACCCTGCTTTCATGAGTTCCGATTTTATCTCATCCAATTGATAAGGTTTTAATATTCCTTTATGAGGCTTATGAAGCAAAATGGTTCTTTTCATTTTTTCTTGAATAAAGGCCACCCTTGATCCAGAGGTTTTTCCTTTAGAGGATTCATAATATCCATAGTTTTTCAGCAACCTACTTGCTTCTGAATATTTAAAATCTTTTGGTTTTAAAAGAAACCTATGAATCAATTTCTCTTTTTTGCTCATATAACAACTTATTCTATTTTAAAAATCAGATACAACTATAATTTAGTTGCAAATTATTAATTATTTCCGAACAGAATTCATATGATCAATCCGTTTCTGTACCAGTTCATCTGTCCCAATATCGGTCCGATGAAATAAAGGTCCTCTCACGGATGCAATTTCGTTTTCTGCAATCTTTTCCGCTTCTGAAATGGAATTGGCAATGCCGACGACTGCTATCGTCCGGCTTCCCAATTCAACCAGGTGACCACTTCGAATATCCACAGAAGCGTAAAACAATCCGTCGGGATTTTTAATACCGGATGTATCAATGGGCTGCCCTTTAATGGGATTGTCCGGGTATCCTTCCGGCACAGCATATTTGCAAACAGTCGCTTTTTGTTTAAAGCGAACATCGATTTTATCAAGCGTTCCTTCGGTGATGCTCCAAAAAATATCAATCAGGTCTGTATCCAATATGGAAAG
>CAZBEY010000162.1:0-1596 GCA_964491015.1 uncultured bacterium
TTTTTCTCCGTAATTTCTATTAATCGCTCGAAAAAGGAGGTTATTATGAAGTGGTTAACATTGTTTACGGTCTTGACCGTATTCTTTTTATCCTGTTCATTATTTGAAGAAGAGGGCGCCTCCGAGCGCCAGCCACCAAGAGAACCCACCCCCAACGAAAGGGCAATTGTCCATTCCGGAAATGGTTTTGGAATGAACGTTTTTAACGCTCTGCATGAAGCAGACCCGGACAGCAATATGCTGATTTCTCCCCTATCTATTTCCATGGCTTTGGGAATGACTCTGAATGGCGCTGCGAATGAGACGTACGACGCCATGCGGCAAACACTGGCGCTAACCGGTTTAGAAGAAGAAGATATTAATTCATCTTACCAAACAGCCATCGAACTCCTAACCTCCATGGACCCGGAAGTAATTATGTCCATTGCAAATTCAATCTGGTATCGAGACGGCTTGCCCGTTTATGATGACTTCATCCAAATTAACCAGACCTACTTTGACGCAGAAGTGGCTGAACTGAATTTTAATGATCCGAGTTCTGTGAATGTGATTAATGATTGGGTAGATACAGCTACCAACGGAATAATTGAGACGATACTACAAGAAATTCCTGATGAAGTTATTATGTACCTGATCAATGCGCTCTATTTCAAAGGCGGTTGGCGGTTTCAATTTGATGAAGAACGCACTCAAGATAAACCCTTCTACAATTATGATGGAACAGAAACAACTATTCCCATGATGGGTCGAAAAATTAACACAGCATATTATACGAATTGGGAGGAAGGCGTTCGAATGGCAGACATTCCTTTTGGTGATTCCCTCTTTTCATTTACGGTTATCATTCCTGAGGATATCAATACATTTGCCGATTCCTTAACATTAGATAAATGGAATCATTATATGAACAATCTCCACTCCGGTGAAGTATATATTGGACTACCCAGATTTGACCTGGCCTGGGAAAAATCCCTGAATGATATTCTTAAATCAATAGGTATGGCTGTTGCCTTTGATCAATCTGCAGCAGATTTTTCCCGGATTATGCCTTTGGATAACGGAAATTTGTTCATCAGCGAAGTAAAGCATAAAACATACTTAACTGTGGATGAAGAAGGCGCAGTAGCAGCGGCTGTTACCAGCGTTGGCGTTGGAATGACTTCCGCACCACCGTCCATTATTGCTGACCGCCCCTTTATTCTTGCCATTCGGGAAAATCATATTGGTACGATTATGTTCATCGGCAAAGTTATGAAATTGTGATGGTGCCAATGATTAGGGCTAGGCGAGTTTGTGCAGGCCAAGAAGATCGTGTTATTGAAATGAAGCATCAAATAAGAAGTATTGCTTTAGTCTTTTTCTTATTAATCATTATCCATGGGACAGGTGTGTCACAGGATATGAATCAATGGTCTGATCCAATTATTATTGATGATTCTATTTTGGAGAGAAAAAATGTTACATCATCGCATTTTTATAGTGATAATGTACTTCTCATTTGGGAAAGTAAAATAGATTGTACATCGACGGGCTTACACTTCAAATATCTCCCAGATGATACAACGGCACATTTATTAGTTTATGAATCATCATGGA
>CAZBEY010000163.1:0-1565 GCA_964491015.1 uncultured bacterium
CTATTCTGGCAAGGGTGGTCGGTGTGGAATACCTGGGTATATTTTCTTTGGCAAGCTCCGTGGCGAAAATCGGGGAAGTTTTTAGTCTAGCCGGTTTACAAAGTGGCGTTATGCGATTCGTCAGCCGCTTAGATAAAACTAGTGAACTAAAAGAAGTTAAACAAAGAATACAATCAGCGATGATGATGGGTCTATCATTTAGTCTGATCATCATGGCCCTGCAAATAATTTTATCAAAATGGCTGGCATTTGACTTATTTAAAGGATCTGATTTACTTCAAACAGTGATAATAATCAGTGCCATTTCACTCCCATTTGCGACCGTCATGACTCTTACTGCTACGGCCACTCAGGGATATAAACTTCTGAAATATAAAGTGACAATAATGAATATTGTCAGACCAGTCGTTATGCTGTTGACTTTAGTAATATGTGTTAGTTTATTTACCCTTGAATCAACAATCAAATATCCGTTATTGATTTCAGCTGTTTTTAGTGCTATTGTGGGTATAATTTTTATAAGAAGATTAACGCGATTAAAACCCATGGAACTATTCCTTGGGAAATTTGATCGGGAATTGCTTCTTTTTTCCTATCCGCTGATGTTTGTAACGATACTCGGAACACTCATGCATTGGATGGATATTATGATGTTGGGTTATTTTACTGATACCACGACTGTTGGACTATATCATCCTGCAACCAGAACAGCGGGATTATTAAGGACAGTCTTGGTAGCATTTATGGGTATTTTTGCTCCCATGATGGCAGAATACCATCGGAATGGCCATGTAGAGGAAATGAACCGATTGTATAAGTTAGTGATTAGATGGATTATGAGTTTTACACTTCCATTGGCTGTTATAATGATTATATATTCCAAAAAAGTAATGCTTCTTTTTGGTGGACAATATTTAAGCTCTGCCAATGTGTTGTCCATTTTGACATTAGCTACCTTTATTCAATCATTTATTGGTGGAAGTGGACATACATTGTCTATGGCTGGATATCCCAAAATTAATATGGTGAACTCAATCATTGCCTTATCTGTAAATATCATATTAAACTATATTTGGATACCTGTTTATGGTATAACCGGTGCCGCTTACGCAACTCTGTCCTCCATGGTATTGTTGGCAATCATCCGATTAATTGAAGTGATGAAAATTGTGAACATTCAGCCATTCAGTATGAAAATGATAAAGCCAATTATTGCAGGAGTTGTAATGATAATCGTACTAATTTTTATTAAGCCGATTATTTTCCCATTCCATACAATATTAACTCTTTTAATCGCAGTAGTCGCAGGGTTAATCTCCTTCGTATTCTGTCTATGGGTTATGAAATTCGACCGAGACGATAAAGAAATCTGGTCTGGAATTTTTATGATTACTAATAGAAGGAAAAATTCATGAAATTGAATTGGAAACATCCCCTAATTATCTCTTCACTGGTTATGACCGGTATCGTTTGTATATTGTTTTATAATGTTATTTTTCAGGGACAAATATTTGGTTCACCTGATACTATGAATCCCAAGTCAGCCAGTATTGCTTTGTCAAAAG